>CAMDWF010000093.1 GCA_945878795.1 Synechococcus sp. UW140 | reverse complement strand
AATGCAGCCGCAGGCCGCTGGGACGCAGGCCACCCCGACTGCCCGCCAGGGTTTCGTGCTCTTGCACCTGGGGCTCATTAAAGGACTTGCCCAGGTCCTCAATTAACTCGGCTGTTTTGATGCAGGTACCGCTGGGTGCATCTGCCTTGAGGTTGTGGTGCAACTCGGTGAGTTCCGCGAAGTCATAGAAACGGGCGGCCGCGGCGGCGGCCTGCTGCAAAAGCACCATGCCCACTGAAAAATTGGGGATGACCGCTCCACCGATCCCTGCCTTGGCCGCGAACTCGACCAAATCGGCCAGCTGATGCGGAGCCAGGCCCGTGGTGCCGATCACCGGATGCACCCCGTAGGCAATCGCGGCCCGCGTGTGCTCGAAGACCACGTTGGGGTGGGTGAAGTCCACGAGCACGGCGGCACCTTCCGGCCCGTGCTGCCGCACGGCTTGGCTGGCCTGACAAAGGCAGCCTTCGAAATCGGCGGTAACCGCCACATCCAGAACCCCCAAGCCCAACTCCTCGCCGACATCGACGCCCTCCTTGGCCGCAGTGGTGTCGATCGCCCCGACCAGGACGCAATCCCCAGAGGTGCTAACCGCTTTGACAACCTCAGCCCCCATACGGCCAAGGGCACCGGCCACCACCACGGGGATTGGACGAGGAGGCATCAGTACGAAAGGAACTCTGGAGCAAAGCCTATGGGAGCCTGCCCAAAGACCCCAGCCAGTCGGTCAGGCGGCCGCCAGGACATCGGTGCCGGTCCATTGGCGCAACAGGGAAGCCAACAAAAAATCCCCTGCCCCGATCGCGGCACCCCGTGCGTGCCTGCCCCAGCCTGAGGGTCCAAATCGCCCCCACGCCCCCAGCCACCCCTTCGTCGGGCCGTAAAGCCTTGTCCAGAACCCTCCCAAAGCAGCCTTGGGCTCCGTAGGCTGCTTAACATTGCTCAACCGAAGGCTGCATGTTTACCCAGGTCCGCTCCGCCAACCGCCGAGTCAGCCCTGAACATGGCGATGGTCGGGCCCTGATGCGTGCTGTTTACGTGGTGCTGGAGCCCCAATATCAAAACGCCTTGACCACTGCCGCCACCAGCATCAACGAAAACAACAGCGGCCTGGCGGTAGAACTGAATGGCTATTTGATTGAAGAGCTGAGGGATCCGGAAAATTATAAGCAATTTTGTGAAGATGTCGCCCATGCCGATGTCTTTATTGCCTCATTGATATTCATTGAAGATTTGGCCCAGAAGGTGGTCGAAGCCGTGGCTCCTCACCGCGATCGCCTTAAGGCTGCAGTGGTGTTTCCCTCCATGCCAGAGGTGATGCGCCTTAACAAGCTGGGCACTTTTTCGATGGCCCAGCTAGGCCAAAGCAAGAGCGCCATTGCCCAGTTCATGAAGAAGCGCAAAGAGAAAGGAGGTAGTGCCGGCTTTCAGGACGCGATGCTGAAGCTGCTCAACACCTTGCCCACAGTTCTGAAATATTTGCCGGTGGAAAAGGCCCAGGACGCCCGCTCCTTCATGCTCAGCTTCCAATATTGGCTTGGGGGCACACCTGATAATTTACGCAACTTCCTGTTGATGCTGGCCGACAAGTATGTCTTTCCCCGCGGGGAAGATAGTCGTCCCCAGTTAGAAGTAGCCGAACCAGTGGTCTTTCCTGATTTGGGTCTTTGGCATCCCCTAGCCCGAGGCATGTTTGAGGACCTTAAGGAATACCTCAACTGGAACAGCAGCCGTAGTGACCTCAGTGAAAAGGCCAAGCGGGGGCCCGTCATTGGCCTGGTGCTTCAACGCAGCCACATCGTCACTGGTGATGAAGCCCATTACGTGGCCGTGATTCAGGAATTTGAATACCGCGGCGCCACCGTCATCCCGGTTTTTTGCGGTGGCCTGGATTTCAGCAAGCCTGTAAACGCCTTCTTCTACGACCCCCTCAACCCCGAAACCCCTTTAGTGGACGGGGTGGTCAGCCTGACGGGCTTTGCTCTGGTGGGGGGTCCGGCCCGCCAGGACCACCCCAAGGCGATCGAGGCCCTCAGCCGGCTAAACAGGCCCTACATGGTGGCCTTGCCTCTGGTCTTTCAGACCACCCAGGAATGGGAAGAGAGCGACCTGGGCTTACATCCGGTGCAAGTGGCCCTGCAAATCGCCATTCCAGAACTAGATGGCGCCATCGAACCGATCGTGCTTTCGGGCCGCGATGATGCCACCGGCAAGGCCCATACATTGCAAGATCGGGTGGAGGCGATCGCCGAGCGCTCGATTCGCTGGGCCTCGCTGCGCATCAAACCCCGGGCCGCCAAAAAGTTGGCGATCACAGTCTTCAGCTTCCCTCCAGATAAGGGGAACGTTGGAACCGCTGCCTACCTGGACGTGTTTGGTTCGATCTACCGGGTACTCGAAGAAATGAAGGCCAAAGGCTATGACATCCAAGATATGCCAAGCAGCCCCAAGGCCCTGATGGATGCGGTGCTCCAGGATCCGGAAGCCCTGGCAGGGGCACCGGAACTGGCCATCGCCCATCGTATGAGTGTGGCCGAGTATGAGCGGCTCACCCCCTATTCGGGCCGTCTCGAAGAGAACTGGGGTAAACCCCCCGGCAATCTCAACTCGGACGGCAGCAACCTTTTGATCTACGGACGCCACTTCGGCAATGTTTTTGTCGGCGTCCAACCCACCTTCGGCTACGAAGGGGATCCAATGCGTTTGCTTTATTCCCGCAGCGCCAGTCCTCACCACGGCTTTGCTGCCTACTACACCTATCTAGAGAAAGTCTGGCAAGCCGACGCCGTGCTCCATTTCGGCACCCACGGCTCCCTTGAGTTCATGCCTGGCAAGCAGATGGGCATGAGCGAAACCTGCTATCCGGACTCCCTGATTGGCTCCCTGCCAAATCTTTACTACTACGCCGCCAACAATCCTTCCGAAGCGACCATCGCCAAAAGGCGGGGCTACGCCGCGACGATCAGTTATCTAACCCCGCCCGCCGAAAATGCTGGCCTCTACAAAGGTCTTAAGGAACTGGGGGAACTGGTTGGTTCTTACCAACAGCTACGGGAGAGTTCCCGTGGCGTGCAGATCGTCAACGCGATAACTGAAACGGCTCGCCAATGCAACCTTGATAAGGATGTCAACCTGCCCGAAGCCGATGCCTCCGAACTGAGCCAAGATCAGCGGGATGGGGTGGTCGGCTCGGTTTACCGCCAGTTGATGGAAATAGAGAGCAGGCTTTTGCCCTGCGGGCTCCACACCATCGGCAAACCACCCACCGCCGAGGAAGCGATCGCCACCCTGGTGAGCATCGCCGCCCTAGAGCGGGAAGAGGAAGAACTGCGTTCGCTGCCAGGCCTGCTAGCGGAAGCCAGGGGACGCACGATCGCGGAGATCTACAAAGGCAACGACAATGGCATCCTGGCCGATGTCGAACTCAACCGCACCATCACCGAAACCTCTCGCGCGGCGGTTGGGGCCATGGTACGCCAAGTGACTGGCAATGATGGGCGTGTCAATTTGCGGCGTAACTTTGGCTGGTTCTTCGACCTGTTCGAGCGCTTGGGTTTCAAGCTGCCCAGTCCCTGGCTGGCGGCTTGCCGCAGCGCCGGCTTCGGCGAAGTTAATCCGATTGAACTGGACAAACAATTTGCCTATCTGCGTTTTTGCCTGGAACAGATTTGCGCCGATATGGAAATGGAGAGCCTGCTGAGGGCCCTCGATGGTGAATATGTGCTTCCCGGTCCCGGGGGCGATCCGATCCGCAATCCAGGGGTACTACCCAGTGGCAAAAACATTCATGCCCTGGACCCCCAATCAATTCCCACCAAGGCCGCGATCGCCTCGGCTAAAGTAGTTGTAGATAGGTTAATAGAGCGTCAAAAGGAGGAACAAGGCGCTTGGCCTGAAACCATTGCCTGCGTTCTTTGGGGTACGGACAATATCAAGACCTATGGGGAGTCACTGGCCCAAATCCTCTGGTTTATTGGCGTGCGGCCGATGAGTGATTCCCTGGGTCGGGTCAACAAACTCGAGCTGATTTCTTTGGAAGAATTAGGACGGCCCCGGATCGATGTCGTGGTGAATTGTAGCGGTGTTTTTCGCGATCTATTCATAAACCAGATGGGTCTTATTGACCAAGGCGTTAAAATGGCGGCCGAGGCTGATGAGCCTCTCGCTATGAACTTTGTGCGCAAGCACAGTCAAGAACAAGCTGCTGAACAGGGCATCTCCCTACGGGAGGCTGCTACACGAGTCTTTTCCAATGCAAGCGGCAGCTATAGCTCAAATGTAAATCTGGCAGTGGAAAATAGTACTTGGGAAGAGGAGGGAGAACTGCAAGAAATGTATCTTTCTCGCAAAACATTTGCCTTTAATGCTGATAATCCTGGCGAGATGAACCAAAAGCGAGACGTATTTGAATCGGCCATGAAAACTGCCGATGTAACTTTCCAGAACCTGGATTCAGCCGAAATCTCACTCACCGATGTCAGTCACTACTTTGATTCAGATCCCACCAAACTGATTGCCGGTTTGCGGGATGATGGCAAGGCGCCGACCAGCTACATCGCGGACACCACCACAGCCAACGCCCAAGTGCGCTCTTTAAGCGAGACAATTCGCCTCGATTCCCGCACAAAGCTCCTCAACCCCAAGTGGTATGAAGGCATGCTAAATTCGGGCTATGAAGGAGTTAGAGAAGTAGCTAAAAGACTCAACTTCACTCTGGGCTGGAGCGCAACAAGTGGCGCCGTAGACAACTTTGTTTATGAAGAAGCCAACGACACTTTCATCAATGATGCCGAAATGCGCCAGCGGCTGATGGATCTCAACCCCCACAGCTTCCGTCGAATTGTCAGCACTTTGTTAGAGGTGAACGGCCGCGGCTACTGGGAGACCAGCGATGAAAACATCGCCCAGCTCCAGGAAATTTATCAGGAAATCGAAGATCGAATCGAGGGAGTTAAAAACTAAATTAAAATCCTTGTTTTCTGGCTAAATTACTACCTGACCACCTCCCGCTTCGCGGGCGGCGTCGCAACAACGCTGGCTGGCTGCCGCCTCCGCCAGGCCCGGTACCATCGGTCGTCCCTCCCCAATCGCCCCAGCCCAACAGCCAATCAGCCGCCGCACCGGGGCGATGCGCCCATCGCTCCAGGTGCGGGGGAAGGCCAGGGCGGGATCCGGCGTTAATTCAGTGAGCTCCGGCTCCCCCGGCCGCCCTCTCCAGAGCCGGAAACCATGGACGTAATCTGCCTGGTTGGGGGAACCCAGCACAAAGGTGGCCTCACTGCCATGCAGTTCAAGCCAGCAGCCGCGCCCGTGACGGGCCACCGAGGCCAGGCTGAGCTGGGCTGGCACGCTTCGGCCCCAACCATCCGCCAACTGGAGCTGTACCAGGGCGATGTCCTCCGCATCGACGCTGGCCATGGGGCCACCGTTGCCCAGGGGCCGCTCGGCAATGGCCGTACCGAGGCAGGCCTGCAGGCGACGACTGGGGCCCACCAGCCAATGCAGCATGTCAAAAGCATGGCTGCCCAAGGCCCCCAACACGCCCCCGCCGGCAGCCGCCTGGGAATACCAGCTCCAGGGTCGACTGGCGTCTGCCCGGCTGCCCATCAGCCAGTCGAGCTTGACAAGCCAAGGCTCGCCAAGGGCCCCTGCGGCCAGCAGGGCAGCTAATTGTTGAAACAATGGCACGGCCCGATATTCAAAATCCACCGCCACCGCACAGCCCTGTTGCAAGGCCAACTTTTGCAGGGCCAATACTTGGTCGCTGTGGAGGGCCACGGGCTTTTCGAGCAGCAAATGTTTGCCGGCCCGAAGGGCCGCCTGCGCCAGGGCAAAACGGGCGGCAGGCGGCGTGGCGATCACCACCGCATCCAGGGCGGGATCGGCCAGCATCGCCCCAAAATCAGTAAAGCCAGGTAGATCCGCCCCGCGGCACACCTCGTCAAGTCTTTCCTGGCGAGGGTGCCAAAGGGCCACGGGCTCGGTGTCGGGGCAATCCCGCAGGGCCGGCAGATGGACGGCCGCGCCAAATCCCAACCCGGCAACGGCCACCCGCAGGGGGCCCTTGGCAAGGAGCTCAGCCACGGGAGCTCTCCTGACCTTGGAGCAGGACGGCACCGGCGGCGCAAACCTCGTCGAGGAGTCGCCGCACCAAATCATCGGGCCCGGCCGGTTGCCACTGGGAACCCCAGCGGGGCAAGCCGTTGACCGCCAAATCTCGGTAAAGGGCCTGATCGCAGTCCAGCTCCATTACATAAAGACGCCCAGGGGCCTGGCGGGGCGACTGGGGGCCAGGCACCGCGCCAGCAGCCGCTTGGGTAGTCCCGTCTGCCGAGGCCGCCCCGGCGTCATCAGGCTCATGGGTCGGGGCCGGTTGGAAGCGACTTAAAACAGTCAAGCGGCCCTGGCGAGAAAGACGCAGGCTGCCCGAATCCCACCACTGGCGACCTTCGGCGCTGGCCGGCAGCTCCTGCCAGGCCACCGGACCCGCCCAGGCGGGCCGAACCGGACTGAGCAACAAGGCCCCTGGTAGCAGCAAAAGGCCCAGCAGCAGCCAGGTGGCCCCCCGGTTGGCCAGCAGCCTCCGCAACCCAGACCAAAGTGGGGGGATCACAGGGCCACAGGCACGGATTGGCGCACCACCCCGTGCAATTCGAGCAGGGCAGAGAGGGTGGAACGCAGCTCGGTGCGTGGAACGATGGCATCGACGAATCCATGCTCCTGCAGGTACTCGGCCGTCTGGAATCCCTCCGGCAGCTTCTCCCTCAGGGTCTGTTCGATGACACGACGGCCAGCAAAGCCAATCAGGGCCTTGGGTTCGGCCAAAATCAGGTCGCCTAGCATGGCAAAGCTGGCCGTCACCCCACCGGTGGTGGGGTGGGTGAGCAAGGGTAGATAGAGAAGCCTGGCTTGGCGGTGGTGCTGCAGGGCCCCGGAAATCTTCGCCATTTGCATGAGGCTGAGCATGCCTTCTTGCATACGGGCGCCACCGGAGGCACAAACAATCATCAGGGGATGGCGGCGAGCCGTGGCCTCCTCCACCAGCCGCGTCAGCTTTTCGCCCACCACAGACCCCATCGAACCGCCCATGAAGCGGAAATCCATCACCCCCAGGGCCAGGGGCAATCCCTGCAGCCTGCACAAGCCCGTGACTACGGCATCCCGCAACCCCGTAGCCGCCTGGGCGTCGCGTAGGCGATCTGAATAGCTGCGCCGATCCTTGAAGGCGAGGGGATCGGTGGGGGACATCTCAACGTCCAGGGGCTCGAAACTGCCCTCATCGGCCAGCAACCGGATGCGCTCGGCACTGTCAATGCGGTTGTGGTAGCCGCAGGCCTTGCAAACGCTGGCATTGGCGATCAGGTCCTTGCGATAGGCCACTTCCCCGCATTCGGGACATTTGCTCCAGAGGCCATCGCCATCGTCACTTTCGGAAGCCTGGTTAGGCCGCACCGCCGGAGCGTTCTTGCGGCGATCAGCGAACCAGTCGAACAGCGACATCGGGGGGGCAAGGACTGGGAGGGGCTATTCCCCATTTAAGAACCTGGAGCTACCGCTTCAAGGATGCGGCAGCAGAAGATCAAGCCAGAAGCGGGAACCAGCCCACCAAACCGCCAGGGTGCCAGCGGCCAGGACCGGCCCGAAGGCCAGGGCCTGGCCCCGCCGCAGCCGACCCGTCAGACGACCGAGCAGGCCGAACAGGCCACCGGAAAGCACCGCCAGGGCCACTGCCAATCCAAGACCCATCGGACCCAACCAGGCGCCCATCAGGGCCGCCAACTTGGCGTCCCCCAATCCAAGGGCCGGCTTGCCAAGGGCGCGAGCCGCCAAGGCGCTGCAAAGTTCAAAACCCAGGAGTCCCATCGCCGCCGCCAGGAGATGGGAAAAAAGCAACCCGCGGCCGATCGTCGGACCCTGCTGGAATCCGAGGAGAGCCGTCACGGCAAGGCCGGTCACCAGCCCCCAGCGACAAAGGGGTTCGGGC
>CAMDWF010000092.1 GCA_945878795.1 Synechococcus sp. UW140 | reverse complement strand
CAGCGACCGGGTCAATCTGTCGGTGCTGGCGGCCCCCAACCGCACGGACATCGCCCCGCAAATGACCCTTAACTACAAGGCCTCCGAACTCATCAACATTGAGGCTTCGGTGGACACCCAGGGCTCCTGGGGCTCCCAACTGCGGATGTTTCTGCGCTTCTGAGCCCAATGGCGGCGGGCGCCCCCGTACGGTCGGCTTCACCAGTCCCACCGGGCCGTGTGACCCGGAACCCCCCTTGGCGCACCCTCCTGCGACGGACCGGCATGACGCCGCCCCAGCCACCCCGGCCCGCGAAGTGATTGGTGTGGACCTGGGCGGCACCGCCATCAAGCTGGGTCGGTTTGATCCGGAGGGGTACCTGCTGGCCGAACTGGAGGTGCCCACCCCCCAGCCGGCGGTCCCTGGCGCCACCTGCATGGCCATCGTCGAGGCCGTCGCCCAGCTCGATCCGGACCACCGCGCCGACCGGGTTGGCATCGGCCTGCCGGGCCCCACCGACAGCCAGGGGCGGGTGGCACGGATCGCCATCAACCTGGAGGGCTGGCGCGAGGTTCCCCTGGCCGAATGGCTCGAACCCCAGCTGCAGCGCCCCGTGACCCTGGCCAACGACGCCAATTGCGCCCTGGTGGGCGAGGCCTGGCAGGGGGCGGCCCAAGGCCACAGCGATGTGCTGCTGCTCACCCTGGGCACCGGCGTCGGGGGGGCCGTGATGCTGGCAGGCCGCCTGTATCTGGGCCATCGCGGCGCCGCCGCCGAGCCGGGATTGATTTGCGTCAATCCCGAGGGTCCGCCCTGCCGCAGCGGCAACCGGGGCTCCCTGGAGCAGTACTGCAGCATCGGTGGCCTGGGCCGCCTGAGCCCGCTGCCGCCCCAGGAACTGGAACGCCGGGCAGCGGCGGGGGATGCCGAGGCCCGGGCCGTTTGGGCCGCCTACGGACGCTGGCTGGGGGTTGGCCTGAGCTCATTGCTGTATGTGCTGACGCCGGAACTGGTGCTGATCGGCGGTGGCCTCAGCGGCGCCAGCGACCACTTCCTGCCGGCCGTTTGGCAGGAAGTGGAACAACGGGTGCTGGAGGTCAGCCGCGAGGGGCTGGCCATCCGCCGCTGCGCCCTGGGCAATGGGGCCGGCCGCCTCGGGTCTGCCCGCCTGGCCTTGCAGCGCCTGGGCTGAGCTGTCGGCTGCCTGCGGCGAGGACTGGAACTTGGGGCCTTAGGTTTAAATAGGATAAACAACATTTTGGGATGATGGCTCCATGGTGACCTCCTCCCCGTTCGATGTTGCGGCCCCCTCGCCGCCCGATCCAAGTCCGGAGCTGCTGGCACGGGCCGCGGCCGTTCGCCGCGCCGCCTTGACCCTGGGCCGGTTGGCCAACAACGAACGGCAGGAAGCCCTGGCAGCCATGGCCGACGCCCTCGAGCGCCACAGCGAAATCATTCTGACCGCCAATAGGGCCGACCTTGCCCGGGCCGCCGCCGAGGGCCTGGCGCCACCGCTGCTGGCCCGGCTCAAAATGGATGGGGCCAAACTGGCAGGCGCCATTGCGGCGGTGCGTCAAGTAGCGGCCTTGGCCGATCCGGTCGGTCGCCGCCAGTTGCATCGCGAACTGGATGCGGGGCTGGTTCTAGAGCGGATCACGGTGCCCCTGGGGGTGTTGGGGGTGATTTTTGAGGCGCGGCCCGATGCGGTGATCCAGATTGCGGCCCTGGCGATCCGTTCCGGCAATGGGGCCCTGCTCAAGGGGGGCCGGGAGGCGGTGGGCAGCACCGAAGCGATCCTGGCCGCCATCAAGGAAGGGCTCTCAAAAAGTATTGTTCCGCCCGCCAGCCTGGAGATGCTCACCAGCCGCCAGGAGGGCCTGGCCTTGCTGAAGCTGGACGGACTGGTGGACCTGATCATTCCGCGCGGCTCAAATGCCCTGGTGCGCTACATCCAAGACAACACCCGTATTCCGGTGCTGGGCCACGCCGCCGGCCTCTGCAATCTGTATGTGGATGCGGCTGCCGATGGCCAGCAAGCCCTGCGTCTGGCCCTAGACAGCAAAATCCAGTATCCCGCGGCTTGTAATGCCATCGAAACCCTGCTGGTGCACCAGAGCATCGCCCCCAGCTTTGTGCCGGCAGCCATCGCCATGTTCACCGCGGCCGGTGTCGAACTGCGAGGGGATGAGGCCGCCTGCTCGCTTGGGGTACCGCTGGCGGCCAGCGAGACGGATTGGGGCACCGAATATGCCGATCTCATTCTAAATATAAAAGTGGTCGCCGACTTGGACGTCGCCCTCGCCCATATCGCCCGCTACGGCTCCCGCCACACCGACGCCATCTGCACGGACGACGACAGCGTGGCCGAACGCTTCCTGAAATCGGTGGATAGCGCCGGCGTTTACTGGAACTGCTCCACCCGCTTTGCCGATGGCAACCGCTACGGCTTCGGCGCCGAGGTGGGCATCAGCACCCAGACCCTGCCCCCGCGGGGCCCGGTGGGCCTGGAGGGTCTGGTCACCTACCGCTACCTGCTGCGCGGCGATGGCCATATCGCCGGGGATTACGCCAGTGGGGCCAGGCTGTTCACCCACCGGGATTTGCCGCTTTAGATCCAACCTTGGATCAAGCCGAGGCCAGCAAAGACCATCGGCGGCGCTAAATTCAGTAGAAGAGAGTTGGGCGAGTTCAACCTTGCCAAACCCTCCCGAAGCGCTGCCCAACCTGCTGCCAGCCCAGGGTGCTCTGGCGGCTTAGGGCCGCGAACACCGAGTTGGGCTGCTTGTCTAGGTATTCCGGCATCACACCACTGGCCAGGAAAGACTTGATCTGCGGCCGGCTCGGCTTGACGTCAAAGACATGGCCGCCATAGACCACGGTCTGCTCCAGCAGCTCAATCAACCGCCGCTCGGTCCAGTCGGTACGACCTCCGTCCTCTCCCGTTAGCTGGCCCTTGTATTGCAGGCCAACCTTCTTGGCCAAACCCGACTGTTTGCCATGGGGTTGACCAGCGCCCTGAACAGCAGAAGGCAGCTGCTTCTGCTTGGGCATCCGACCCGGAGCACCCAGCACCACCGCATAGCGATGCCAGGAACTCGCGCAGCGTGTCATCGCGGTGCCAGTAGCCGTAGCCGGCGTCCTCCTCGTCATTGGCGATCACCCTCAGATGCAAGGCCCATTCCGCTTCGGGCACCTCCAGGGCGAGCGCGGCGTAAAGCCCGAGCCGCTGGTTCAGGTTCAGAAGGATCACCTGCTCCAGACCCAGGGCGGAAGAGGAGGGTCCTTCCCAGACGCCCACTGTGAGCGCATCGGTATGGAAAGGCAAGCGCTCGCGTTGCTCGCGGCGGTCGCCCATCCGCGCGGCGAGTTCCTTGGGGGTGAGGCCGCAGCACTCGCTCAGCTTGCGGAAGCTGATCCGCCCCGCCTTACGGGTGATCGGCGGGCTGGCCATGGCACCGATGGCCTGCAGGCTTTCCCCACCGGCATGGCGCAGGTAGGCCTCCACCGCTCTGGCCGGTTCCACAGCACGCCGCTGGGGCGCTGATCCTCCGCCCCAGCGATGCAAGGTTGCGAAGACTCAGCGCCCCAGGGGGCTGCTGAGGAGGAGAAGACCATGGCCATCGCCTCGACCAGCGGGTGTGGGCGGAGTGAACGCCTCGGCGGGATCAAGTCTTAAGGGGAAGGGCAGCCCCAGCCGCTCCAGACCCTCGCGCAGCTCCTGCAGCCCCGCTTGCCCCACCCTCGACAAACCAGCCCTCTGCTCCCATAATGGGAGAAAAGGGCTTCGCGACGTGCGCATCATCGCCAAGCGGACCCTGGTGGAATTCTGGGCGTCTGGCCATGGCGATGCTGAACAACCCCTCAAGGCCTGGCATGCCCTTGCCAAGGCGGCCAACTGGAGCCAACCCAATGAGATCAAAGCCAAGTTCTCAACCGCCAGTTTTCTCGCCAACAATCGAGTGGTGTTTAACATCAGCGGCAACAAGTATCGACTTGTTGTTAAAGTTGTTTATGAACTCAAGACAATCTATATCCGATCTATCGGCAGCCATACTGATTACGACAAGATCGATGCCTCAACGATATGATAACCACAATGCATCCCATTAAACCCATCCGCAATGAGGTCGATTACGATCTCGCTCTTCAGGACATTGATCGCTGTCTAGATGCAGCTGAAGGAAGTCCCGAACAGGACCGACTGGAGGTGCTTTCGATCCTGGTAGACGACTATGAAGCTAAGCACCATTGCATCGATCTTCCCGACCCGATTGCGGCCATTGAGTTTGTTTTGGAGCAAAGGGGGCTCTCGCGAAAAGACCTTGAAGATGTCATTGGTAGCAGCGGACGCATTTCTGAGGTGATGAATAAGCAGCGCCCGCTGACATTGGCCATGATTCGTAAGTTGGTCTCGAAATTTGAACTTCCTGCTGAAGTTTTAATTGGCAGCCCAGACGATTCCATGGCCTACCGCAACACCTCCCGTGTCCCATCAAGAACTCGGTCCTTTGTTGTTAAGCGAATGAAACGATCTAAGGCCCGAATGGCTCCCTAAGCAATGGGAGCCGCGCCGCAATCAGCCGCGCAGGGCATCGGTCTTGGTGAGCGGCTCCTGGGATAGCAGAGCGAGCGAGGTAGTCATGCCAAGGCAACTCCGATTGCATTTGCACTTAACATGCGCGAAATCGAGCGAATACGCAATCGCCTAGTCGTCCTGGAGGGCGATGCCGCCCTGCGGAGAAAAGCCAGCGGACGCAGGCCCCATTGAGGGTGTGGCCGCCATGGGCGCGGCGATGCTCGCAAGCAGCAAAACGGCCCTCAGGCTCGGGCTCGGCCGCTGGTGAGCAGCAGCGCCAATCCGGAGGCGATCACCACCAAGGTGAGCATGCCGAGCAGCACTGAGTAGTAGGGCTGCAGGTTGATGGGGCCGAACTTGCCGGTGTGGAGCTTGAGCAGCCAAAAGGCATCGATGCCGCGCTCCAGCAGCAGGCTGTAGAGGGAGCCACTAGCCGCCGTCAGCAGCAGCGGCGCGGCGGCCAGGGGAACCACGACGCGATGGGCGCGGCGGAACCGGGCGCTGAGGGTTCGCGGCATCGTTTTCACTCTTGCCTCAGTTGTTTGTGCAGCATCGCCTCACCGCTGCAGGGCATCCACAGCCCCTTGTTCTGATGGGTGCCATTACAGCCCAGCTCCTGGGCACGCTGCTCTGCCTCGGCCTGGGTCTTGTAGAGACCCTTGGCGTGGGCGAGAACCTGGTTGGGCAGCTGCAGCACGCAGAGCAGCGCCACCGCAGCCACCGCCCGGCGATGATCAGAACGAGAACAGGACATCGAATTGGTTGTACTCGGGTTTGTTGAGTCCGTCATGCCTGAACTTGCGGCACAGCTCAATTATTTCGCGCCGCTGGGCCACGATGATCTCGCGCACCAGCCTCCTGATCGTCGGGTTGTTGCGCTTCCTGAGCGCGTCATGGGCCATCAGCAGCGCACCGCCATGGTGGGCGAGCATCCCTTCGAGAAACCAGGTGAGGCGGTTCTCCCGTGTGGGCGTGGAACCCATCATCTGAAACGCCTGGATGGGAGCAGCCTCATGCTATCCAGGCTTTCCATGCTGTTGGGATCGCCATCGGTCTCAAAGGCCACGTGATAGACGTGAGACTCATAATACCAGGCTTTGCGCCATTGCCCCATCGCCTTGATCTCCTGGGCCTGGTCGCGCCAGATCTGCTTGGCCAGCGCACCCGCGCCAGAACGGCGGAAGCAGAGCGCATCCAGGCAACACAGCCAACGCATTAGACCTACCATGCACTCTCCCATTACTGGAGAGTCAAGTGGTGTTTGCCTCGCCAGTGAAGCCACCCTCAAGATCGGCGAAGTGGCCAACCGCTCCGGCCTCACCGTCAAAACGATTCGTTTCTACTGCTATGCAGGGCTGATTCAGCCAATCAGCCGCAGCGAAAACGTCGCGCCGTGTCCCGGTGTCGACTCCACGCGAATCACCCCGCCATGGCGTCGGGCGATCGCCTGGGCGATGGCCAGCCCCAGGCCCGTGCCCCCCTGCTGTCGGCTGCGGGCGGGATCGAGGCGATGGAATCGCTCAAAGATCAGCCCCTGGGCCTCCGCCGGGATACCAGAACCGCTGTCTTGCACGAACAACTGGAACTCCCGGCCGCGTCGCTGCAGACCCACCCGGACTATGCCGCCAGGCGAGCTGTGCTGCAGGGCATTGCTGAGCAGGTTGATCAGCAGCCGGCTCAGCTCCGATTCCACCCCCAGAACAGGGGCGTCACTGACGTTGATCGCCGCTTCCAGGCTCACCGTCGCCGCGGCGGCCGCTTCGCTGAAATCCTCTAGCACATCCGTGCAAATCTCCGCGAGGTTGCACCGCTGCAGATGGCTCCGATGGGCGGGGCGCTCCAGGCTGGCCAGCAGCAACAGATCGGCGATCAGCCGTTGCAGCCTGCGGCCCTGGTTCAGCATCCGAACCACACCGGTCGACGAGGGGGCTTCTGCCTCGGGAGGCGCTGGGGTGAGCACCCCCGCCTGGAACGGAGTAATCGAGCGGCTCAGGCCGCTGCGCTCGGCTTCCAGCAGGGCCAGCAGATTGGCCAGCGGTGTGCGCAGCTCATGGGCGACATCGGCGCTGAACTGCTCCTGCCGCCGGTAAGCCTCCAGCAGGGGCGCCATCGCCAGCCCCGCCAGCCACCAGCTGGCCAGGGCCATTCCTGCCATCGCCAGAGCGAACACGCCGTGGCCCAGCCACCAAAGCCGGCTGGCCTCAGCATCGAGGGGTGCCAGGCTGCGGCTGATCTGCAGGGTGCCCCAGTCCTGCTCACCGCTGCCATGGGCCCGGTGCAGATGGATCGCGGTGCTGAGCAGTCGCTCACCGCTCGGCAGCCAGCGCTCCTGCCCCATCGCGGTCGGCCGATGGGCACCCGAAATGTCGGCCCCTGGGGATCTGGCGAGCAGATCTCCGCTGCGACTAAAGATCCGCAGCTGGAAGCGGGCCGGATCGGCGGCGCTGATGGCATGGCGCTCGATCAGAGCATTGGGGACCGGGCAAGGCTGACCCACCAGACACAGGCCCGGCAGCACCGCAGCCAATGACGCTGAAGGCACGGCCACTGACGGCAGGCTGGGCTTGAGGCTGTCGTGCAGGGTGCCGGCAACGGTCTGCAGTTCGCGGCGCAGGGCGGCTTCCCGCTCCTGCAGCAGCAGGCGCGCCATGGCGAAACCGGCGCCATACAGAATCGCGCCCATCACCAGCAGCGAGAGGGCAGCCAGTCGCAGCCGAGCTCGCCACAGCAGGGCCGGAGCCGGTGAGCGGTTGGCGCTCATGGCTCTCCAGGCAGCCGGGCATGGAAGCGATAGCCGCGGCTCGGCACCGTCTCGATCGGGGAAGGCAGGCCATGGGCCGCCAGTTTGCGCCGCAGCAGCCGGATCTGGGCCGCCACCACATTGCTCACCGGATCCTGATGCAGATCCCAGAGCTGGTTGCGCAGCTGGGAACCGGGGATGATTCGCTCAGGATTCTCCAGGAAGTAGGTCATCAACTGCTGCTCCTTCCCCGCCAGCGGGATCGCCACGACGCCAGTCGGTGTGCTGATCTCCAGCAGCCCGCTTTGGGAATCGAACCGATAGGCACCCACCTCCAGCACGGGCTCGCAATAGCTGGGCTGCCGGCGCTGTAGCGCCCGAACCCGGGCCAGCAGCTCCTCCATCGCGAAGGGCTTGCTCAGATAGTCATCGGCGCCGGCATCGAGACCCTCGACCCGATCGGCTGTCTCGGCGCGGGCGGTGAGCAGCAGCAGCGGTAGCTGAAGGCCGGCTGTACGGGCCGGGCGGCAGAGCTCAGGGCCGCTCAGTCCCGGCAGCATCCAGTCCACGATCGCCAGCTCATAGCGGGCCAGCGCGCCGCTGAGCAGCATCCAGCCCTCCAGCCCATCCGCACTTGAATCCACCACATGGCCCTGGCGCTGCAGCACGCTCTGCACGGCGCCGGCCAGTTCCTGCTCGTCT
>CAMDWF010000091.1 GCA_945878795.1 Synechococcus sp. UW140 | reverse complement strand
GTATGTTGTAGCTGTAAACTCTGATATGTCCATCGCACTGGCTTCATCACTAAGACAATACTTATTTTTTACATAGCTTAGGACAGCATTGCAATCTTTTCTGTCTATGGCTGAATCAACCCAATACACCTCGCCGGCTTGATCGAGTTCTACTGTGTCGATGACACCATCTAGAAGCTTGCGAGCAAACATGCTTTGCTTCATTTTGTCGAACCTCTCGGAATATGGGTTTAACAATAGGCTGATCGATGAAATCGTTGAGACGACCGCAGCATCTAGGCTATGGCGATGGGTAAAAAATACACTTTCTTTAAAGAAATGGCAAGCCTTGGCTTCTTCTTCCTCGTCTGCCCAATCAACTAAATAGGTGGAGCCTAAAAGCAAGTTGTGGAAACGTTCCTTGTCTGCTGAATCTTGATGACCGAGACAAAGTAGCCACAGTACACGCAATGTATCAGCTCCAAGGCCTGGCATTGAATTCAGCTGTCTACGTGCGTCATCGACAACCGAGCGGTGGGAAGCACTTGCATTAAGCTCGAGAACATCAGTGTAAATATTAGAGTACTCTAAAGCTAAACTTCTTTGTGATGAATACTCCGCAGATTCATGCTTTACCTTTAACTCCAGTAAATATTTTTGGCCTTCAGCATCGGAGACATCAAAGTCCGGTCTCTTGCTCTTCCCCTCAGGAATCTTGGCACAGTTGAAGCCCCATTCACTGATCACTGTATGAATCAATTCTTCTGGATTCATCGCTAAGCCCTTGGCGTTCACATTGATTTATAGGAATATATACCATAGGGATAGAGGTGGCAGTGCAAGCGGTCTAAAAAAAGTATGTTGACGTAACAAGGCCTTCTACTGAGAATTCTCTGTCGGCGACTGAGGTCTTACTGGTGGAGGTGCTTTGAAAGCACCAGTGAGGCAAAACTCAAGCCAACTAGGTACTAGCTGAGGAACAACAAACTCACGCCCGTCAGAATTCTGTTTGCCAAGGGCAGTGTTAATTGCATTAAGTTCAGGAACAGATGATTGCTTGAGGCCAGCGCGAACAGCTCCTAGATTGATGCATTTATCATATTTCTTCCAGCGATCACCAGTCTCGCCAACAAGCTTAGTCTCGATTAATTGACGGAGCTTTTCCGACTCCTTCTTCTGTCTTTCATCTTCGACCGCCTCTCTCTTTTCTCTGCGTTCGTTTGCCATTCTGCCCGTGTACTCATTTGCTCTATATGAACCATGCTCTGAACCTAGATACGCAGCAATAGAAATCACAACTAACGCAATGACTGAGATGCAACCTATGTTGTTGGATGAAGTGGGCTTTGATGAATTGTTCATTCGCGCTTGGTCAAAGTGAAAATGTGAAAATTTCCATGGTTGGCAAATGGCTGGCCTTGGCTATAGTTTACCCTATCATGGGATTTCGATCATGCAATCCATTTGGCAACATAGTTTACCTGCGAGCGAGTCAACAAAAGCGAGCGAAGCGAACAATACTTAAATCGCTCGTCAGGTTCAATAACCTTTTGGTGATGCGCATCGAACTCCTGGTTACGATCTGCGCGGGTCCTGAATTTTGGCACGTCGCTCATCAACTTCTTGGATTTGTTCGAGGCGCCCTTTCGGATCGAGAAATGCACGCTGGCGATCTTCGTGGTACCCAATGAATGCCCAAGGCGCAGCGGAGTGTATTGCGCGAAGAATGTCCTGAACTATATCCTCATTGGTTTCGCGCGTATGGATGCCACCAAAGCGATCATAAACGATGACGGAATTGACCTTTGAGATAGGAACAACTCCATAAAGACGTGTCGTGGTTAGCTTCGCGTGTGCCCAGATCAGATCATCAATATGAATCGGCGAAAAGCGCATCCATGTCGGAAAAAGGACCCAGTTCTGCGTTATTCTGATGCCGCTCAGCTTGAAGGTTGGCTTCGGTAACTCGGCCTCAAGTGTCCTTACAACTTGAGCGCGATGCGTGCCAATTGCCGCTCGCATGATAGCCGGGTGAGTACCAGGCTTACGCCAAACGCAGATGATATTGCGACACCACTGCAGGACGAAGTAAAGCCCCGCGAGTGTTGCGGCAGACCAGGCGAATGAGCTTAAATGAGTTAGGTCTGCGAGGCTGCGAACCAAGACATATCCCAGGCACGTTGCGAGAACTAGGGCAAGAATCGTTTGGATGAACGTGACTCGATAGAGTGTCCTGCGAAGCCAATCCATGCCAAGTAGATGTGGCGGGATGGGCGATGGAGTAGCGGCGTCTGTGGCGTCGTCCGGGGACGTCAAAGGGTCGCCGCAATAGATACACGAAGAGGCGCGGTTGGATACCTGACGCCCACACGCAGGACATTGGATGAGGAGAACTGACACGGTCTGGTCTTTGTGTGTTTAATCTCAAATTACACGAGTTGCTTAGGTCACCTAACTCTGTATTGGGTAGTTCCGTTAACAACACCCCCCGAGTGCCCCCCGGTTCCGAGAATCGCGCTGGAGCTTCGGATTGTATTCCCGTAAAACCATTGAGGTGCAGAGCCCCTTGGCATAGGAAATCCAATTATAGGCGTAGTTTGCGGGTCCGAAACCACATATTCTTCGCGAAATACAACCTAGACTGAATAAGCAGACCAGCTTTTAGCACGATTGAAGATAAAGGTACACAGTCTGACAAATTCTATCCCTCTAACGCTGGAGTACAGTTGTGAAGACTCCGGCTTCGTAAGCTGCAATGACTTGTTAGTTGGCCCTCGTCGAGAGACACCATAACTTGACATAGTCTCTCGGAGCGACTACTCCGCTGGCGGCTCAATATCTCTATCTGGTAAGGCCATGATTACATCGCACAGCTTAGGTATATCAAGTACGGCAACCCATGGGCCACTGCCACGCTGCTCACCTGTCAGTACGACTTCATGGCGTTGGCAATCCACAGCAAACGATGATTTATCTGGCCGCGGGTCCATGTGCGCTATCTTATTCATGGCTTCTCTTAGTCTTAGCTGCGTCGCCTCAGAAACTACTATCGGTGGTAACTTCCCGGGAGTAAGCGCAGATTCGACCTCGGCAGAGCCGGCATTGCTTAGTAATGTCCCGACCTCTGCGTTGGCATGTGTCAAGAGGCCGAAGTCCTGCTCGGGTCTGACCGAGAGGGTGAGGACCTTTAGGATATTGACACCGTCTTTTGATGTTCTCTCTAACTCTTGGAGCCTCTCCTGTGGATCGAGTGACTGACCGCCTAGGAACGAAGCACGAAAGCGTTCGCTTGCCTGCTGCAACTCAGACGCACACATGTGGTAAGTGAGTCGTTTCCACATTGGTTTGGTTGTCGATGATAGCTGATGCCTACTGTACGACGTTCGGGATCAGACTTGACTACCACTTTCCGGTTCACCAGTCAACACCGAAGTGCCAATCTAACTGGAACTTGCTGTCGTTAGGGTGCTCTTGATGCAGCCTTGTGCACACTTCTTCCAATTCAAGTTTCGTCACTCAAGTGTAGCCATTTGCAATTGGTAAATCCGAAGGGCCGCGATTGTTCAGTATATTCGACTGTTTTGACTAGAACGATTCGCACGGAAGCTGTTACGGCATCATTATTTGGAGGCCACTTGCGAAGCAGGTGAGCTATCCAGCGCCCCTTGCTCGGTATTTGCGAATTTTATCCTAAGTACCGACAGCACTAAAGGGCCGATAGCCCCAGTCAGCACGTTTAAGCCACGCACCTGCAGCACGCTGGGGCCATTAGCGTCACTGAGGGTAAGCATCGTGCCGAAGTCGAGATCGTGGATGAAGATTGCACAGCCGTTGGCTATGGCCCATTGCATCAACGCCTTTTCCGGCGCTCTCGGATCGCCCACCTCTGACGAGTGCACCGCCCAATGTCCGGGGGCTCGCAATAGGGGGTTCCATTCGGTCGATAAGTTCATGTCGCCCAGGAGTCTGGTCATCAGCTCAGGAATAGCCCCTCTTCCCGCTCTTCCAGGCGCCAAGCTGCATAGGCAAGGGCTTCATCAATATCGGCAGCTTCCAGTTGCGGGTAAGACTGCAGGATCCGCTCGCGGCTGCTGCCGCTGGCGATCAGCCCCACGACCGTGCCCACCGTGATGCGGAGCCTGCGGATGCAGGGCTTACCGCCCATCACGGCGGGATCGTGGCTGATCCGAGCAAATACCATGGATCCAGAATGGACGTCCATGGACACCGCCAAGCTGTTTCTTTCCGGTCGCAGTCAGGCGGTGCGCCTGCCGAAGCAGTACCGCTTCCCTGGCAACGAGGTGGCCGTCAAGCATTTCGGCAATGGTGTGCTGCTGTTGCCGATCGACGATCCCTGGCAGATGCTGGAGGCTGGCTTGCAGGCCTTTGCGCCGGGATTTGTGCTTATCCGTGATCAGCCCGAGCAGCAGAGGCGCGATGCGATCGATCCATGACCCGCGAATTTGCCCAGGTGCCTGGCCTGCATCTGGAGAACTGGTTGCCCGCTACTCCTTAAGCAGAAAAGTTCATGCGGCGGAACCCGCTGGCGCTCAACCCAGAAACCCCTGCCGCATCTCCCCACACTCTCTAAGCACCCCCTCCAACCCCTGCCAATCCTCCAGCTCCACCAACCTCTCCAGCCCCGCAATCGCCTGCCGATAACGCCCCAGCGCCGCCAGCAATTCGCTGCGGTTGCAGCGCGCCATCAGCGCACCTAGTTCCGGATTCCCCCCCCCAACGCGGGTGGTATCTGCAAAACCACTAGAAGCCAAATCCCGCACCAGCCCCCCTAGGCCGCTGGCCTCCCCTCCCCCGTCAGCGGTCTGCAGCAACGCTGCCCCCACCAGCACCGGCAGGTGCGAAATCAGCGCCACGGCCCGGTCGTGGGATGCGGCATCGCAGCAGAGCCAGCGGGCTCCCACCGTCGTCGCTAACTGGCGCACCGCCTCCAGGGCTTCCGGGTCGGTGTCGGCGTCGGGAGTCGCCACCCAGGGGCGACCTTGAAACAAACCTTTTTCGCCCGCCTCCACCCCCGAGCGGCTGGTGCCCGCCATCGGATGGCTGGCCACAAAATGCCGCAATCGCGGTCCCCAGGCCGCCAGGACGGGTTGTTTCACCGAGCCCACATCGGTGACCACCGCTTCGGCGGGCAGGGCCGCCAATAGGGCCGGATCGGGATCCAGCAGGCGATCGAGGGGCAGGGCCAGGATCACCAGGCCGCAGTCCGCCAGCACCGCCGGATCCGTATCCACCCGGGTGGCCAGGCCCCGTTGCCTGGCCCGTTCGGCGGTGGCTGGGCGATGCACCAGGGCGTGCACCTCCGCTCCGGATTCCTGTAGATCGAGGCCCAGGCAGCCGCCGATCAGGCCCAGGCCCACGATTCCCACCGGCTGGGAGCGCCCCACTGCTGTCATCAACGCTGCCGTGCCGATATCGGCCCCTTCCTACGATCCATCGATGTTGGAAGCCAGCGCCCACCACCACCTCAAGGCCCTGCTGCGGCGGGAGGGGGCCCAGCGCTGGCCCCACCACCTCAGCCTCAGTCGCCTGGTAGCCCGCAGCCTGCGGCGGGGCGACCAGACCCTGCTGCGCCTCTCTCCAGGCACCGATCCCAGTTGGTGGATCAGCCTGCTGGTGCCCCTGGCCCTCAGCGAGTCCCCCCTGGCCCTGGTGGTCAGCGATGAGCGCCGCCGGCGCCTGTTGCAGGTGGAGTGGCCCCGCCTGCGGCAGGCGGGGCTGGATCTGCCCTGTTGGGAGGGCCCCACGGCTCCGCCGCCCCAGTGCCTGTGGCTGCTGAATCCCCAGGAGTTGCTCAGCGTCTGGAGTGGCGCGGCCCTGGCCGATCGCCAGTTGGTGATCCCGGAGCTGGAAATGCTGGAGCCGCGCCTGCGGCAGGCGATGGCGGTGGTGCTGGAGCCCCGGGACTGGGATCGGCTGATCCGGGCCCAGCCCGCCGCCGAAGCCAGCCTGCTGGCGCTGCACGAGCGCCTCAGCCGCCGCCTCCTGGCCCAGCCCCGCCATCCCCTGGCCCCATCCCGCCAGGTGGTGGCCCTGGCGCCCGAAGAGGAGGCTCCCCTGCGCCACCTCCTGCCCCTGTTGCCTCCCCCCCCCGATCCCTGGCCCGCCTGGCTGGCCGCCGGCGATCCCCATTGGTGTGGCTGGGCCGTGGTCGAACCATCCCTGCTGCAGTGGCAGTTGCATCGCCAGCCCCTCCAGCCCCTGCGCGAGCTGATGGGTCTGCTCCAGGGCCGCGGCGCCGTGCTGGTCGGCGAACTCACCAGCGAGCGCCTGGGCGGTGTTTCGGCGGCCAGCCTCGGCCTCCAACCCCAGGTGGTCGTCGATCTGGCCGATCCGCCCCTGGCCGACCCCCTGCCCCTCTATCTGCCCCTGCGCCAGCCCCTGCCCAATAGCCCCCACTACGGCGAGCACCTGCTGGACCACAGCCGCCGCCTGGTGCTGGGCCAGGCCGGCCTGACGGTGGTGCTCTTGGATGACCAGGCCCTGCGGCTGGGGTTGACCAGTGCCCTGGCGGCTGAATTTGGCCGGCGCGTCTGCCACGAGGCCACTGCCCCCGAAAGCAATGGCGTGGTCTGCTGCCGCTGGAGTTGGTGGCTGCAAAACCAATCACGCCTGCCGCTGCCGGCCCAGGTGGTGGTGGCCCTGCTGCCGATCGCCAGCCTGGAGGATCCGCTCACGGCGGCCCGGGTCGCCCAGCTGCGGCGCCAGGGCCAGGATTGGTTCCGCGAACTGCTGCTGCCCGAAGCCCTCAACCTGATGCAGCGCGGGCTGGCGGGCCTCAGGCGCGGCGGCGGCAGGCTGGCGGTGCTGGATGGCCGGCCCCGTTGCCGCGGCTGGGGCCGCCAGGTGTTGACCGCCCTCGAGCCCTGGGAGCCCCTCACCCGTTTGTTACCGGGCTGAGCACGCTGGGGGGAGCGTCCCTAGGCTCATCCCAGTTGTTGCCTGCCTGGATGGGGGAAGCCAAGCGTCGCGCCAGCCAGGGTTTGCCACCCCGCCAACCCAAGCCCGCCAGCAAGGGCGACGCCAAGGTCGACGATTCACCCCGTTTGCTGCCCTGGCTGCCCCTGAGTCGCAATCAGGCCGATCGGTTTGTCTCGGTCAGCACCCGTGGCGCCTGGATTGGCATTTCGGCCCTGGTGTTGTTCTGGCTGACGGTGCGGTTCATCGGGCCGGCCGCCGGCTGGTGGCACCTTGCCGATGGCTGAACCTCTAGCAGGCCATCGGTGGGCGAACGCCCACTTGTAGCCCCGGAAAACGGAAGAAAACTTTAGGATTTCCAAATCTCCCCCCAGAGGCCCATGTTTCCCCGCCTCGCTGAGCAGTACCGAGCCCTGATTCAGGATCTGGTCTTGAGCCTCCAGGCCTTAGCCGAATCCATGCGTCAGCAAGGGCTTGTCGCCACTTGTTATCTGTGTCGCGATGACTTTGATGGCCAAGGAGCCTCCTTTGTGGCGGACCTTGGCGATGGCCACTTGGTGCGTTTCCTGGTCTCAAATTTCGGCATCAGCTGGGTTGAGTCCCGCGACGGCCACGAGCTCGTCAGGCTTGAGGGTGCTGATGCAATTCAGGAGCTGCATCGGGTGGCCCGCATCCTGCAGGCAGGCAGCCTGGTCGCGGCTCTGCCCCTGGCGGACGCGGCCTGAAGGATTGGCCCACCATCCTCTTTGATGTTGGGCCAGTGCTGGCCTCAGTCCTCAGGAGTGTCGCTGAGGACCAGGCTTTCGTCTCCCTCTTCCTCCATGGAGTCCCGATCGGCTGTGCTGGCGGCCAACTTGGCGGCCGCAGCCAGGGGCTTCATCGAATTGGCACTGACCTCCTGGCCCTCAGCGAGGCGGCGCCGGGTCTGGGCTTCGATGGTGTCCTTAGGGCCGGGATTCTGTTCGAGCCAAGCGATCGTGTTGTCCCGCCCTTGGCCAATGTTGTCACCCTCGTAGCTATACCAGGCGCCCTTGCGGGTCACCACCCCGGTTTCTTCAGCCAGGTCGAGCACGCAGCCCACGGTGCTG
>CAMDWF010000090.1 GCA_945878795.1 Synechococcus sp. UW140 | reverse complement strand
CATTATTGATGTTGA
The DNA here is from genome assembly GCA_945878795.1 of Synechococcus sp. UW140. GTDB lineage: Bacteria > Cyanobacteriota > Cyanobacteriia > PCC-6307 > Cyanobiaceae > Cyanobium. The sequence continues at coordinate 8,022 of CAMDWF010000090.1, read as the reverse complement.
CGGTGCGGTCCCAGTTGCGATTCACCTGGCCGTTGAAGTTTCTATCGCCCGCGTTGAAACGGCGATCTCCCGTATTGAAAGTGCGATCTCCCGTATTGAAGTTTCGATCACCGCCGTTGAAAGTACGATCACCGCCATTGATGGTGCGATCCCCCAAGGTGGGCGATCCGGCCGGCCGATTGGCGCCCAAACCGCCTTCCGGCCGTTGCAAGCCGCCGCTGGGCCGACTGATCGGCTGGCGATCGAGGGAGGGGCCGCCGCCCGCGCGCGTCCCGCGGCTGTTATCGGCCCAGCCCCCCTGGGGCCGACTGGCGCCCCGATTGAGACCATTTGCTGAACCGGCGCCACTGAAGCCACTGCGGCCGCCGCCGCCCGAGAAGCCACCACCGCCACGGCCTCCACCGCCGCCGCCACGCCCACCGCCACCACGGGCGATCAAACCCGGGCTCGCCATGGCAGAAGAGTCTTGAGCGAGAGCCTGGGCCGCCCGCGAGGGCACCGCAGGCATGGCCAGCACACCGGCCATGACGAGACAAAGTCTGGCGAGCTGCTTCATGGCTTCACCAGGGCACAGGCGTCGTCGTAGCAGGAGGCATCAACACGACCTGCCGCATCAAAATGAACCTTGATCAGGTCCCGGCCCCGGAAGCGCCCCTTGAGATCGTCCTGGCGAACACTGTTGAGGTAATTGGGATTGATCACACAAAGGTCGCGATCGTTGAAGCACACAGTGTTGGCGGAGAAGCGCGCCGAAGCGTTGCGCAGCGACTCCCATTTCTTGGCCGACCCGTTCCAAAGGGTCATGCTCACAGGGTCGTCGGTGATGCGCACGATCTGGATGTCCTTGCCGATGGTGTGGCGATAGAGGGTGCTGCTGCCTTCATCCACCGCTTCGACACTGCAATTGACGGGCGGCGCCCCTGCCACAGCGCAGGTGGTGGCCAACCGGTAGAGCAGCGATGGACCCGGGGCCGGGGCGGCGGCCTGCAGGGGCAAAGGCGTCAAACTGCCCAGCACCACAACGCTACCGAGCCAGGCACTAACGGCCCCCGCTAGACAACCGGCGCGGCGATGGGTCTGAAGGGAGGGCATGAAAAGAGATTTCAGGGTCAAAATCCGGATGGGTTGGCAGGAATCCCGACAGAGGAAGACCATCGACAGGACTTTTTAACAATCTGCCCGGCCTGTGATCCCCTTGGCCAGGACTGGGGCAAGTGATACAAATTGCGATACTGATTCGCGCAATTTGATCGTGGTTGCGCTCTTTGGTAGTACCAGCGCTGGGGCCCAGGAGAATGGCGGGCTGCCAAACCTGCAAGTGACCGGCAATGACACCTGCCCATTCCTCCAGCGGCGGCCCTGCCAACCCCCGCTACATCGACCATGCGCTGCGGCTGCGCAGCCTCTGGACAACCTATCTGCTGGCGATGTTATTTCATGTTCAGCTTGGCTTGATGCCCCTCTTCCATGGCCTCTCCGTAGTTATCGGCAATACCGTCAATCCGTCTCGATTGACATTTGTGTATTGGTCCATGATGGGCTATTTTTTGCTGCCGCTGGCGGCCCTACTGCTGATCAGCTGGGCCGCCAGTGATGGCTGCGGTGATGGTCCCTGGCGGCCCTGGCGCCGCTGGCATTTCTGGCTGAGTGTTGTATATAGCGTAACCAACTTATTCCATTTGATCGCCGATATTGTTGTCCCCGACTCCCGCGGCGATCAGGTATTTTTAATGTTGCTGCTGCTCCTGATTGGGCTCCTGATCAATCGCCAAGCCTGGCTCTGGTGGCATCCCAAGTTGGCTGCGATGCAAACCTGAAAGGGGAGACTGTGCAAAGGTGAGGATCGGCTCGCCTTGTTGGGGCCGATGCCTTGCCTGCCATGTCCATGCCCCTGGTTGTCTCTAGATCGGCCCCTGGCCAGCAGCAGGCCAGTGCCGAAAGGAAGTCCAAGGGTTTCGGTGCCCCGAAGGGCAGGGGAGCCAATGGGTTTCAAGCTGCTGGGGACAGCGGTAGCGCCAAGGCCAAGGAGACCGGCCGCAAGCGTCGGGGCAGCGGCCTCAGCGCCGCTGACCGTTCCCCCCTGGGCCGCAGTCCCGATGTGGAGGCGATGCAGGCCCGCCATCGCCTGGGCCTGGCCCTCGCCGGCCGGCTGCGGGAAGCCGATGTGAACCGCGCCTGGAAACAAGCGGCGGCCGAGCACCACCCCGATCGGGGCGGAGCCCACGACACCATGCAGGCCATCAACGCCGCCCGGGTTCTGCTGCTGGGTCTCGATTGCGATTGATCCCAAGGCAGCGCCAAAACCCAGGTTCAGCTCACCCGATCCTCAGGCGAATCCCCACAGAGCATGGCCTCGGCTAGGCAGCAGTCGACCAGGGTCGGTCCGGCGCCATCCAAATGCCAGATCTTGACCTCGGCGTCGACCGGACAGGCGAAAGTAAGCAATTCAAAGGGAAACACCACCCGCTCCAAAAAAAAATCCCCAGGTCCGCAGCAGCGCAAGATCAGCAACTGGTGGCCGATATTGCGATAGCAGCAGAGCAGGGAAGTCATGGAGCACGGAATTCGTCCTCCCATCCAGCCACCAGGCCTTGGTTGGCGTGGTCGCCGCCATGACCCTTTGGCAGCTGTGAGTATTTCCACTCATTCCGGCCGTCCAGGTCGTCCTCTCGCCCCTGTTGTCCAGATCGCCCCAAGGCCCGGGCCTTGGGGATGCCCAGTCAATAAAGGACTTGGGGACTAAATGACTAAGGTTCCTGGGCAACTAAGGCCGGGGCAGATACTTCGCCGGGTCCACCGCCACCTGGGAGGGGCCCGTTCCACTCCTCAGTTCCAGATGGAGATGGTCCGTGCTGGCGCTGCCGCTACGGCCCACCCACCCCAGTTGGCCCCCCGCCGGCAGCAGCGTGCAGGGACGCACCGCCACCGCCTGCAGGTGGGCATACAGGCTTTGCCAGCCGTTGCCGTGGTCCACAATCACCGCAATTCCGTAGCCGCCGATAGTGTCAACCCGGGCCACCTGGCCCCCCATCACCGCCAAAACCGGCGTCCCCGGCGGGCTGATCAGATCGATGCCGGTATGCATGCGCCAGGCGCCCCGGGCACTGGAATAACGCCAACCAAAGGGAGAGATTTCCCCGGCCCAGCGGGTCAAGGGATACCGCAGCCTGGCCCCCGCCACGGTGCGCCGGCCCTGGGCCATCTTTGCGGCCGGGCAACGGCCTGGCTCCGCCACACCACCGAGGGGGGCAGGGGCCAAATTGGCCACCACCGAGGCGGCAGGAGGGGCGGGTCTAACCGGGTAACCCTGGTCAGCGCCGTTGGTTCGGGCCGCTGGCAGCGTCAGCCATGCCAGAGCCAACCCACTCCCAACACTGATCCAGCGGAGGAGTAGCCACCGGCCGTCCTGAAGCGCCAAGGCCCTGGCGGTACCAAAGCGGTCCCTTGCTTGCCGCGACTTTCCTGGCCAAGCCGTTGCTTCTGGCGCTTTTCCCAGCCAAACCATGCCAACCCAAATCCCTGGCAGCGTTGTACCGCCGCCGGAGAAGTTCACAAGGGGATCCGCCGCTCCTAGCGCTTAGAACACCTCCGCCTCCTCGTCCTGGTCTGCCTCGGCGGGGGGCCAGGCCAGATGCACCACCACCGGCGCGTGGTCACTCGGCTGGGGATTGCCCCGCAGCCGCTGGTGGATGACGCAACCGGTGGCGAAGTCCAGCAGCTGATCATCGATATAGATGTGGTCAATCCGCCAGCCCCGGCCCGTTTCCCAGGCGCCGCTGCGGTAATCCCACCAGCTCCAATGGCCGCCGGCCGGTTCAAACACCCGAAAGGCATCCCTGAGCTCTGGCCCCAGCGCCTGCCTGAGGGCCTGACGTTCGGCTTCACTAGCCATGATTCCGCCACTCAGGCGCTCGGGAGCGTGGATATCCCTGGCCTCAAGGGCGATGTTGAAATCGCCAACCACCACCAGCGGATCCCCTTGGGCCCTGATGGCCCCCAAGGCCCTCTCCAGGCAGGCCAGCCATTCCAATTTGTAGGCGTACTTCGGTGAGCTCAGGGAGGCGCCGTTGGGAACATACAGATTCACCACCCGGACACCATCAATCAGGGCACTGATGACGCGCTTCTGGGCGGCCAGCCCCTCAGCCTCGGCATCGGCATCGGCATCGTCGCTCAGCAATCCATCAAAGCCAATGCGAAGGTCCTCCAAGGGCAGGAGGCTGAGGATCGCCACACCGTTGTAGGCCTTCTGGCCACTGAAAACGGCCCCATAACCGAGGGCCTCGATGGGCTGCGAAGGAAAAAGGTCATCACTGACCTTGGTTTCCTGCAGGCAGAGCACTTCAGGGCGTTCCTCCGCCAACCAAGCGAGCACCTGGTCCAACCGGGTTCGCAGCGAATTGACGTTCCAGGTGGCGATCCGCACGCCGGGCTCTCTGCAGGGGCCCACTAGCATCGTCCACAACCTTCGTTGGCCGTCGGCGCTCCGCCACCCCATGGCCCGTTCCCTCCTGACCATCAGCCTGCTGGCTCTTGCCCCTGTTCCGCTGGCGCTCTGCGGGCCTGCGGGTGCCCAGGTGGCCGGCTACGGACAGACCATGGGCACCAGCCCCCAGGAACGCCAGGTTTATGAAGGCGGTGGCTCCAAATCCTCCGTGTTGGATGCCACCAATCCCATCGACCTGATGAATCGGCTGCGCCGCGGCTCGGCCATGGATGACGCCACCTCCCCAGGCCAGGCCGTCGACAAGGCCCTCAAGGATTTTGATGCACCGGCACCGGCGGCAACTCGCCCAGGCCTGGCTGGACCGTAGGCGGACTTACCAGCCCTGACCCTGGCTTTGTTGTGCCTTGATTCGGTTGCGTGCGCACCGACAACATCGACCAGTTCGCCGCCAGCTTGTCGAGCACCGGATCGGCTGTGCCCGTCTTGCCACTGCGCTGCTTGGCGTTGGTCAGGGCCGTCAAGGCAGCGTTGGTATCCCCGCTTTGCTGCAGCAGCAGGGCCAGGGCCACCATGGGGCGTGCATCCTGGGGGAAGGCGCCCGCCAACTGCTGATAGATGGCCTTGGCCTGCTGCTTCTGTCCCATCCGGTCTTGAATTTCGGCCAGCAAAAGCCCCAGGCCCAGGGCCTGCGGCTTGATCCCGGGGGTGGTGGCGGCGGTGAAGGCCGCCTGGACCTGGCGCAGGGCCTGGCTGCCCTGGCCCTGTTCGAGTTGCAGCAGGCTCATCAACTGCAGCGCTTCCACCTGGTGGGGTTGGCGACTCAGGATCTGACGCAACCCCCGTTCCGCTCCCGTCGGATCACCGCTGTCCCGGCGCAGTTCGGCCAGCATCAACCGCAGGGACCACCGTTCCGGTTCCCGATCGGCCATGGGCTCCAGCAGGGCGATGGCCTCCTGCTGCCGGCCAAGACCCACCAGCAATTCGAGCAGCCGCTGGCGATCGCCAGCACTGGACTCGTGGCGCTCTTCCCGCAGCACGAGCACGTTGATCTCCTTCTCCAGGATGGTTTGGCGCGGATCGCCCGCCGACCGGTTGGCGCCGCTGCGCTGGCCCAGCCACCAACCCGCCCCCATGGCCAGCAGCGTCAGGGCAATGGCGGCAGCAAGCCCATAGGCTCCAAAGCGGCGGGGCTGGGTCAACATCCGAAACTAGAAAGGGCAAGGCCCGCAGGGAGACTACTGTTCACGCTCGCTACATTGACCTCACCGCCGTTTGGGGCTGCTGCGCGGCTCCCAAGCTCTCCCCCCACCATGCGTCAGCACCCCATTCCCCCGGTCACCGAACCGTTGCAATACCGGGCCATCGGTGTCGTCCGTGGGGTTTACGAACCCAGCGATCCGGCCGTGCTCACCCGTGGGGCGATCCGCACCACCGATGGTCAGGCCATTGAAGCGGTAGTGCTGGGCCGGCTGCTCACCCTGATGCGCCGGCACCTTGATTTATCCATGCCCCATCTTTGGGTGGTTTATCCCCGCTCCAGGGAAGAGGGTCAGTTGCATCTCCAGATGGTGGGCGTCTGGGAACCGAGCACCCTGGCCCAGGAGGCTGAAGAGCCCTGCGGCAGCGACGGACTCCCCGAAGGAGACGATTACTTCTCGGTGCGCGGAGAATTGATCTTCACCCGCCCAGAAACCAAGGATTTTGTCGTCAAGGTACGTCAGTTGCCACGCCCTGACGGCGAAAGGCCCATTCCGTTCAAACTGCAGCTGCGCGGCGAAATCCCCCTGGCCCATCTGCGCCATTTCGTCTCGCTCGATCTGCGCCGCCAGGAGCAGGCCCTCCAGCTCGAACGACTGGAGGTCCTGAGTCCCATCGCCCAGCGCGGTAATCGGGGAGGCAAGGGGCGCCGGCCCGACGGCGGTGGCCGCAGCCCAGAGGGCACGCGCCGCAATGATGAAGCCCCCTCCCAGGCCGGCCGCAGCTCGGACAAGCGCAACACGCCGGCACGGGATACCGATTCTCAGGAGCGGTCCCTGGACCCCCGCGCCGCCGCTGGCAGCCGCAGCCACTCGCGCGCCGTCAGCCGTCCGCCCCGCTAAGCGCTTGATGGCCTCGGACCAAACTGCCCTCACTGCCGGACTGGCTGTCCTGACCATCAGCCTGGCCGCCGTGTTCGGACCCTTCCTGGGAATCTCCCCTTGGTGGACGACTGTTTTCACGGCCTTCGCCCTGGGTGCCCTGAGCCTGGATGCGGCCCGTTTCGGGGGCCGCGGCGGCCATTTGCTGGCGGAGGCTATGCCCGGAGGCAAGGCCCGGCTGCGCCGAGTCGCCCGCCACGAAGCGGGCCATGCCCTTGTGGCCCAGGCCGAGGGGCTGGCGGTGCGCAGGGTGCTGGTAGGCAGCTTGGCGGCCCTTCAGGCGGGGTTGGCCTGCGGGGGCAGCACGGAGTTCGATCCCCCCGCAACGGCCCGACTCCCCCTCGAGGACCTGCGCCGTTGGAGCCGCGTCCTGCTGGCGGGGATGGCGGCTGAGGATTTGCTCTACGGCGAAAGTGTCGGTGGGGCTGATGATCGCGCCCTGCTGGGTCGCCTCTGGGGTCTTTCCGGTCAGGACGTGCCCACCGCCCAGCTGGAACAGCGCCGTGCCCGCCGTGAGGTGGCCCAGTGGTTGCGCCAGCACCAGGGTGAACTCGAGGCGGAGGCGGAGCAATTGCTGGAGCGTGCCCCGCGGCTGGGACGCCCCATACCGGCGCTCGGCCCGTGACCCTGCTCCACATCGACGCCCCCACTGGCCTGGCGGGCAACATGTTGCTGGCGGCCCTGCTGGATCTCGGCGTGCCGGAGACCGTCATCCACGGTCCGCTTGCGGACCTCGGCCTGGCGGGGCGCTATCGCCTCGAGGTGGAGGAACGCCGCAGCTCGGGCCTGCGGGGACTGCACCTTGCGGTCCATTCCCTGGAACAGGAGCCCCACCATCGACCTTGGGGTGAGCTGCGCGATCTATTGGGATCGGCTCCCCTAGCCCCGCCCCTGGCGGAGCGGGTGCGGCAGGTTTTCCTGCTGCTGGCTGAGGCTGAAGCCAGGGTCCATGGCCATGCCCCCGAGGCGGTGCATTTCCATGAGGTCGGAGCCCTCGACTCCTTGGTGGATGTGGTGGGCGTCTGTGCCGCATTGCTGCATCTGGGCGTAAGCCAAGTGAGTTGCGGCGTGCCACCCGCCGGCCACGGCAATGTGCGCACCGCCCATGGCCTGCTGCCCCTACCGGCCCCGGCGGTGCTGGAAATCGCCCGGCGGCGGGGGCTTGCCCTGGCAGATAGCAGCAGCTTGCCGGCGGCCGAACTCACCACCCCCACCGGACTGGCGCTGATGGCCTGCTGGGCCCACCGCTTCGGGGTAGCGCCGGGGGGGGTACCCGAGGCGGTCGGTGTGGGCCTGGGCAGCCACTGCCTTGATCGGCCCAACCTGCTCAGAGCCTTACTACTGCGCCCCCTCGCCCCAGGGACCCAGCCCGCCGGGACCCCGACCCTGGCCAACGAACTAGAGGAGACCCTGCTGCTCCAGGAGGCCCAGATCGAT
>CAMDWF010000089.1 GCA_945878795.1 Synechococcus sp. UW140 | reverse complement strand
GGTGGGCCGCAGCCGTTACCCTCTGACATATGGCGATCGTGTCTTCCGGCCCCTCTCCCCTTCCCGGTGGTGATCGGGCCAAGCCTGCTGCCCCCCCCAGGCCGCAGCTGCTTGATCCGGCCGCTGGCGAGGGTGAACCCTCAGGCCGGGAGGACAGTCTGCGGCCGCGGCGGCTGGCGGATTACATCGGCCAGAGCGAACTCAAGCAGGTACTTGGCATCGCCGTCGCTGCGGCGCGGGGCCGCGGCGAGGCCCTTGATCATGTGCTGCTCTACGGCCCGCCCGGTTTGGGTAAGACAACCATGGCCCTGGTGCTGGCCGAGGAGATGGGGGTGCGTTGCCGCATCACCAGTGCCCCCGCCCTGGAGCGCCCCCGCGACATCGTCGGTCTGCTGGTGAACTTGCAGGCCCACGAGGTGCTGTTCATCGACGAGATCCATCGCCTCAACAGGGTCGCCGAAGAAATCCTCTACCCCGCGATGGAGGATTGCCGGCTCGACCTCACCGTCGGCAAGGGCACCACTGCCCGCACCCGCAGCCTGGAGTTGCCCCCCTTCACCCTCGTGGGGGCGACTACGAGGGCGGGTTCATTGAGTTCGCCCCTGCGTGACCGTTTTGGTTTGCTGCATCGCCTGGAGTTTTACGGGCTCGACGATCTGCGGGCCATCGTCGAACGGGCCGCCCGCCTGCTGTTGATGGATCTGGCGCCCGATGCGGCCCAGGAGGTGGCCCGTCGTTGCCGTGGCACACCCCGGATCGCCAATCGCTTGCTCAGGCGTGTCAGGGATGTGGCGGCGGTGGGGGGCCACGATTTCATCGACCGGGAGTTGGTGGCTGAGGCCCTGCAGCTGCATCGGGTCGATTCGATGGGCCTGGATGCCTCTGACCACCGCCTGTTGCGACTGCTGCTGGATGGCCACGGTGGCGGACCCGCAGGCCTGGAAACCCTGGCGGCTGGCCTGGGCGAGGACCCGGCGACCCTGGAGACGGTGGTGGAGCCTTACCTGCTGCAGGTGGGCTTTCTGCAGCGCACGCCGCGCGGCCGGTTGGTCACCCCTGCGGGCCGGGCCCATCTTGGCGACCCCAAGGAGGTGGCGGCATGAGGCGCTTGCTGTGGGTTTGGTTGGCCCTGGCGCTGTGTTGTTTGGGTCTGTTGCTGCCCCTGCCTGCCGGGGCCCTGGCCAGTGGGGTGGTCAACCCAGGGGTCGCCAAAAGCGGTATCGCGGCCAGCGAAGGCTTGTTTCGGGAGGCCCTTCGGGCCAGCCGTGAAGGTCGTTTCGACGACGCCCTTCCCCTTTGGGATGCGGTTCTCGACCAGGCCCCAGAGGATGCGGCGGCCTGGAGCAACCGGGGCAATGTGTTGCTCGCTTTGGGGGATGCCACCGGCGCCATCGCCGCCCAGGGGCGCTCAATCGCCCTGGCTCCCAACCAATCCGATCCCCATCTCAACCGCGGCACCGCCGAGGAGGCCCTGGGTCTTTGGCAGGCCGCCGCCGCTGACTACCAGTGGATTCTGGAGCGGGATCCCCTGGACGCCTCTGCCCTTTACAACATGGGCAACGTGGAGGGCTCCCTCGGGCACTGGGATGCGGCGCGCCGCAATTTCGAGGCGGCGGCCGAAGCCAGGCCCGCTTTCGCCATGGCCCGATCCAGCGCCGCCCTGGCAGCCTTTCAGCTTGGGCAGGGCGATCAAGCCGAACAGGAACTGCGGCGTTTGATCCGTCGCCACCCCCTGTTTGCCGATGCCCGGGCAGGCCTCACCGCCGTGCTCTGGCAGCGCGGTGGCCGTGGCGAAGCCGAGAGCCATTGGGCTGCGGCCTTCGGTCTTGATCCTCGCTACCGCCAGGACGAATGGCTGCGGCAGATACGGCGCTGGCCCCCCGATGCGATCGAAGCTCTGGACCAATTCCTGGCCCTGGGTCGATGATTTCAGCAATGACCCTCTCAGCAGCCGGCGATTCCCCAGCGGATCCCCTCCAGATATCTCCTGCCGACTGGGTTGCCCTGGGGCTGGAGGAGACCCTGGCTGCGCTGTTGCCCGAGTTGATCCAGCTGCGTCGCCACTTCCACCGCCATCCCGAACTCAGCGGCCACGAACAGCAGACGGCCGCCCTGGTGGCTGGGGAATTGCGCCGCTGGGGCTGGCAGGTGAGCGAAGCCGTCGGCCGCACGGGCGTGGTGGGCGAGCTGGGTCCAGAGGAAGGGCCGCTGGTGGCCTTGCGGGTGGATATGGATGCCCTGCCGATCGAAGAGCGCACCGGCCTGCCCTGGGCCTCGTCCCACCAGGGCCTGATGCATGCCTGCGGCCATGACATCCACACCACTGTGGGACTGGGCGTGGCCGCCCTGCTCGCTTCGGTGTCGGATCAGCTCAGCGCCAGGGTGCGGTTGATCTTTCAACCGGCGGAGGAAACGGCCCAGGGGGCGGCCTGGATGCGGGCCGATGGCGCCATGGAAGGGGTGCGAGCCCTGTTTGGGGTGCACGTCTTTCCCAGCTTGCGGGTGGGCACCATCGGTGTCCGCAGCGGCAGCCTCACGGCGGCGGCTGGGGAGCTGGAAATTGAGGTGTTGGGGGAAAGCGGCCATGGCGCCAGGCCCCACCAGAGCACCGATGCCATCTGGATTGCGGCCCGGGTGGTCAGCGGGCTTCAAGAGGCGATCAGTCGTCGCCTGGATGCCCTCCATCCGGTGGTGGTCAGCTTTGGCCGCATCGAGGGGGGGAAGGCTTTCAATGTCATCGCCGACCATGTGCGGCTGCTGGGAACGGTGCGCTGCCTCGATCTGGAGCTCCATAGCCAGCTGCCGATTTGGATTGAAGCAACGGTGCAGGCCCTTTGCCGCGGCCATGGCGGCGAGGCCAGGGTGCATTACCGCAGCATTTCACCCCCCGTTCACAACGATTCAAGGCTCACCGAGCTCGTGGCCCTGGCGGCGAGTGATCTACTTGGGGCCGAAAATGTGCAGTGGCTGGAGCAGCCCTCCCTTGGAGCCGAGGATTTTGCCGAATTGCTGCGCGATTGCCGTGGCACAATGTTTCGCCTGGGGGTGGCGGGAGCCGAGGGTTGTTCGCCGCTCCACAGCAATACTTTCCTTGCCGACGAAGGCGCCTTGGAGGTGGGTATCCGGGTGCTCACCTTGAGCCTGGTGCGCTGGATGGGCCAGCAGGATCCTTGATGACTGGGCCTTCCCGCCTCCAAGCTGCACCAGCGTCGGCAACCCGTTGGCGGGAAGCCCTGCTGGCCCTATCTGCGCCCCTGTTGATCGGATTGGCTTTGGTCCACGGCATGGCAGGGGACTGGGTTCAATCGCTCCCCGCCCTGGCCATCGGCGTGGGCTTGCTGGTGTACAGCTGGAAGGCCCGCCGCCGCCGTCGTGGCGAACTGCTGCGGGCCCTGCGGCTGAAGCGAAACCCCTGAGAGGCCCCATGTATTCCTCCCCCGATCCGTCATCCGACTCGAAGTTGCTGCAGGCGATCCGATCGGGTGATCCATCCCGCGCCATGCCCGCTCTGGCTTCCCTGCGGCAGTTGCCAGCGGTGGAGGCGATTCCCTTGCTGTTGATCGGTCTGCAGCAGACGGCTTTCGCCATCCGTTCCCTCTGTTGCGCCGGGCTCGGCTTCAAACGCAGCGAGGAGGGGCGGCAGGCGCTGGTCAAGGTTCTGCGGGATGATTCCGATGCCAATGTGAGAGCAGAAGCGGCCAATGCCCTTGCCTATTACGGCGTGGTGGATGCTTGGCCATTGCTGCGCCAGACCTTTGCCGAAGATGGCCATTGGTTGGTGCGGTGCAGCATCTTGGCCGCCCTGGCCGAAGACCCGGCCATGCAGCCGGCCTGGTTGCTGGATCTGGCCGATCTGGCCCTTGGTGACAGTGATGGCACGGTGCGGGTGGGCGGTGTCGAGGTGCTGGGCCGGCTGCTCGGGCCACCTTCAGGTCCGGCAAGCGATGCTGCCGTGGGCGAACTTGCGCGTCAGCGACTGCGTTCCCTGACCAAGGACCCTGATCACCTGGTGGTAGCTGCAGCCTTGAATGGGCTCCATGGCCAACGGGGAAGCCCAGCCCATGGCCAGGGCTGATCAACCCAAGGCTCTGGCGACTAAGCCAGACAGCATCCCGACTTGTCCCTGGACACAGAACGCTTCTTCCTTGCTAGTTTGCTGGCACACTAGGGGTGCCCATAGCCAGAACCTGTTTCAGGATCTTCTGCTAGGGCTGAGATCACACCCTCCGAACCTGATCCGGGTCATGCCGGCGCAGGGAAGTGCGGAGAACTCATGCCAGGCCCCCTCCGCTCCTTGTCCCTGGAGCTTCCTTTGCCACGTACATCATGCGCAGCGCCTGGATTGAGAAGCGTCGAGCTACCGCAAACTCTGGAGGCAATGTCACCCAGCTGCATTACGCCCGCCAGGGGGTGATCACCGAGGAGATGGACCATGTGGCCCAGCGGGAGAGTCTGCCGCCTTCCTTGGTGCTGGAGGAGGTGGCACGGGGTCGAATGATTATACCGGCCAATATTGAGCATACCAATTTGGAGCCCATGGCGATTGGCATCGCCAGCCGTTGCAAGGTCAATGCCAATATCGGGGCTTCCCCCAATGCCAGTGATATATCCGAAGAGCTTGAGAAGCTTGAATTGGCCATAAAGTATGGCGCCGATACGGTGATGGATCTATCGACGGGCGGGGTCAACCTTGACGAAGTCCGCACAGCAATTATTCGGGCATCATCGGTGCCGATTGGTACGGTTCCAGTATATCAGGCCCTTGAAAGTGTCCATGGCTCAATTGAAAGGTTGAGTGAAGATGATTTTCTGCATATCATTGAAAAGCATTGCCAGCAGGGCGTTGATTATCAGACGATTCATGCTGGCTTGTTGATTGAGCATTTGCCCAAGGTCAAGGGCCGACTCACCGGCATTGTCAGTCGTGGCGGTGGCATCTTGGCCCAATGGATGCTGCATCACCACAAACAGAATCCACTTTATAGTCGTTTTGATGATATCTGTGAAATTTTTAAGCGCTACGATTGTACATTTTCCCTCGGCGATTCACTGCGACCTGGCTGTCTCCATGACGCCTCCGATGAGGCCCAGTTGGCCGAACTCAAGACCCTGGGCGAGTTGACTCGGCGGGCGTGGAAGCATGATATCCAAGTGATGGTCGAAGGACCCGGCCATGTCCCCATGGATCAAATCGAGTTCAATGTTAAAAAACAGATGGAGGAGTGCTCAGAGGCTCCCTTTTATGTTCTCGGTCCCCTTGTGACCGACATTGCCCCCGGTTATGACCACATCACCAGCGCCATAGGTGCTGCCATGGCGGGATGGTATGGCACGGCCATGCTTTGCTACGTCACCCCAAAAGAGCATCTCGGCCTTCCCAATCCAGAAGATGTTCGTAATGGGTTAATTGCTTATAAAATTGCTGCCCATGCTGCCGATATTGCCCGCCATCGGCCCGGCTCCCGTGATCGCGATGACGAACTGAGTAGGGCGCGCTATGCCTTCGATTGGAATCGACAGTTTGACCTATCTCTGGACCCGGAACGGGCCAGGGAATACCATGATGAAACTCTGCCGGCCGATATCTATAAGCAAGCTGAGTTCTGTTCCATGTGTGGACCCAAGCATTGTCCAATGCAAACTAAGATCACCGACGAAGACCTCATCAAGCTTGAACAGGAGTTGGCTGCTAGTTCAGTGCCGACATAATTTATTTTATTAATATAGCCTGTATATAAGTAGAATCATAAACGTTTTAATCCATTCCTTTTTCATCTGTCAGGCAGGTACAGTGGATATCTAATTGCCTTATCAGGTAGCACTTTGTGCTGGCCGGGTGTTATGGTTATGTCCAACTCAGCTTCACAGCTCTTTAACTCATTGTGCTATTAAATATCGATGCGATCAGCATCGCCATTGATCTGGCGTTTCGAAACAGGATTGGGCAATCAGATTATAGATGCTATTATAGCTTGCTTTTTCAGGGTTTCTTAGATCCTAGAGAAAGTGAGAATTCGCCCATACGTCTTTAAAGTAGATCAGCTGCCAAAAAATCGTGCCTATTCCACTTGCCCAAAGCGTTACATTGACCCAATGACGGGAAGCCCCGAGTTCTTCGCAGCCCGCGATTGCCAAGGCAATGAAGGCCGGGAAGAATTTGACAAGATAGCGAATTCTCACATAACTCAATAACCAAGCTGGTACCAGTGTAAATACAGCCGCAATTAGCAACAAAAGCAGCAGGGGGCGCACACGCTGAGCCTTTAAAAAGACTACGGAAGCCATGGGGATCAGCATGAGTTTAAAAGAATGCAAAAAGAAAGGTAATCCTTTCACTGCAGACAATCCAAGGTAACCTACGTAAAGTCCTGGATGTTGAGTAATAAACTTTAACATGGAAGTGGATTCACGAAATTGGCCTGCTTTTAGCTGGTTAATGATATCGTCGACGGACTGGGTAGAGGAGATGAACTGATGAGGCATTGATAATTCTACGTACGTATACATGAAGGACCCCATGCTTCGATCAAACCGATTAAAGTTTGATCCCGTAACTAACAATGAGGGCAGCAGCAACAGGCCTAACCAAGTAAGGGTAAGAATAAAAGCCCAAACTGCGTGGGGATTGCCACTACGGCGTTCCCAGAGCCACCAAAAAAACGCCAAGACTACGGAAGCAGCTATAAATTCAACTTTGGCAAGTCCAAACATCGCCAGCAAGAATGAAGTTATCCACAAGGGCCATCGGACGCAGATCGCAAAGAGAAATAACGTTAGGAGGCTGCCGGCCAGAACCTCATTACTAGGCTGAATGAATTGGAATCCGGAAGTAGCTATAATCGTTAGCGCCAGAAGGCGCAGCGCAGTAATATCAATCAGTTGTCGAATTAGAAGAAATGAGCTGCCAAGATAGCAAGTCATTGCAAGAATTCTGATGTGCCAATTTATATTTTCAGGGCTTGTAGGAACAAGCAGCTTGTATAGTCCTACCAATAGGTTTGGCGAGACTGCGCCGGAGAACATTAGATTTGGATATCTAAAAATCCAATTGTCGTTATACCTTCCGATTCGAAGATCAGCAGACAAGATAAATGATTGGTCCATCGGGTGCGCTAGTGGTCGGCCAGAATCCTTTAAAATGAAAAAGGCTGAAACGAGCAAAGCAGCAACCAATGCTGCAAGCAACAGGTAGTCGCCGAGACGCTCTGATCTACTTCGAGCAATTATTAAATCTCGCATGTTTAAAAAGCTTTAGATGACCATAATACATGCAAGCATGGAACTTGTGACGTTACGGGCAGTAGAGCAGGTTCTCCAGCATCTCGGTGATGCTTCCTCCAACCGGACTGAGCCTCCTACTAGCGTCGCACCGAGAGATGCGCTGCATTGAACAGTAACGATATTGGGTGTGCAGTTCATCCGCCTGGATCAATAAACCCTCAAGATCTAGCTCCCAGAGCAATTTCTTGAGCACAGCCCACTCATGATTCTCCCCCGTGTCATAGCAGGTATGAGCGATCGCCTCAACCATGGCGGCAGATTAAAGTGTGACTTGGGCAATGTAGACGCAGTCTGCCACATTCACCTGCAAAAAGAAGTGGCGAAAGGCTGAATCAGAGGCTCGGCGCTTGATCTTTATCCCAAGCATCATGGTTAGAGCACGTGGTGCCGCTTTCCGGTAGTCGTCTGTGGAGGCTATGGGTAGGGTTCGTAGCCTGGTCAAATGCTAATTCCACCCCCTGGACGGATACTCTTGAGTTTCAGCAATACCCACGCGCTTCTGGATCAGCTTCTGAGAGTGGAGTTCAGCAGGGGGCAATCGTTGCGATGGCTACATGGCTTATCGTCTTCGGATGGCTGAAATTGCTAATTAAGGACATCTTGAAATTCGTGTATCATTGTGATGGTGGAGGGACCTGGCCATGTACCCGTGGATCAGATCGAGTACAATGTTAATAACAGATGCAGGAGTGCTCAGAGGCTCCCTTTTAAGTGCTTGGTCCCCTTGTTACCGACATTGCCCCCGGTTACGACCACATCACCAGCGCCAT
>CAMDWF010000088.1 GCA_945878795.1 Synechococcus sp. UW140 | reverse complement strand
GATCCTGGCCATGATCCGCAGGGTCGATTCCCGCACCGGTATGGGCCGGTAGTACAGCGTGGATCGAGCCAGACCCAGCAGCACGCATTGGCGGCTGACGCTGAGATCGGGGTTGTCGTGATCGACCAGCTTGCGCAGTTCACGGGCATCAGAGCAGCTGAGACTTTTTTTTGAGCCACTCCAGCTCCATCTGCAGCCGGCCGATCTGCTGGAACAGCTCAGCCTCCTTGGCCTGCCCCTCCTCTTTGTCCTTAGTTTGTTTGCCCCTGGTGAACAGCTCGCTGGCTCCATCGAGCAGCTGCCGCTTCCACTGGCTCACCTGGATTGGATGGATGGCATGGTCGGCGGCGATCTCCTGCATCGTCTTGCGGCCACTGATCGCCTCCATGGCAACCCTGGCTTTGAACTCGGGACTGTGGGTGAGGCGTTTGCTCATCGGTGGGAGCCCCCTTTCAAGGGCGATGCCCCGCCTCAGATGTTAACGATGGGAGCTGTCCAGAAAAACCAGACCACCTTAATCCCAGCCCAGAATCCTGGAGGGCCCGGGCTCCTGGGGCAGGGAGGACCTCACCTTGGCGTCCACCGGGTTCACTGCCACCGCCTCAACGCGGATCAGCAGGTCTTGGTCCCCTGGGGTGGGATCGGGCAGCTCGCGCGCTTCAAAAGCGAGGAAGTTGCTGCAGGGCAGGGCGCGGGTGGCGACGATGGCCGCGCATGGACGGGTTGCGGGTTCGCCCCAGCTTCGGCCGTCGCAGTATCAGTTAACGGCCCAGCAGCTGGTCGTCTTTGTCACCCGCTTTCGCACTGGGTGTTAGTTGTTGGGGATGTAGATTATTAGTGATGTAGAGCGGCTTAAGAAAACCTCTTAGACCGGCCTGAATCGTTGAATAAAGTCTTTTGTTTGGGTCGATTTATTCGATAAAGTTTGTCGCCGACGCGTAACCCTTGATAGGAAAGCCGGGGCGGGGCTGTTTCATTGTTCGATTTACTCAATGGGCCCATGGGTAAGGCCAATGCTGCTTCTGCAGGACGAGGGCGACAACGGCAAGAGAGTCCCACCGCCAAGACCCCGTTGGTGGCTCAAATTCTTGACAAAACCTTCCAGAAGCAAGGGGGCATACCCCGATTGGACAAGCCCGGTCTGATCATCACGATCGCAATCGAGACCTTGGCCGTTGGCGTTGTGCTGGCTCTTTCGGGTCAGCGCAGGACAAAACCCAAAAGGCACGCTACTGGTAGCGTGCCGCGACAAACCATCACTTAGACCCTTCCGCTGCGCAAGGGTCTGCTCGCCCAGTTGCCGAGGGTGCCGACGAGAGCTCAGGAGGACTGCTCCTCGTTGGGGGCGGGGTCCAGGGCGATGTGGTTGAGCAGGGTTGTGATGAAGGCGAAGAGCAGGAAGGGCAGCGACAACACGAAGATCATGCCGACCACCACCAGGGCGAAAATCGGGTTGTTCGCCCCCATCAGGGCCAGCCCGGCCGCCAAGCTGACGAAGATCACCAGTAGCCAGACGATGATCTGGGCGTAGATGTCCCCAAAGGTGAGTGTGCAACGGAACTGGTAGGGCTGCGGGTGCTCCATGGCGGATCGGCAGGGGGACTCCCCCAGCTAAGGAAGGTTCGGTCGCTTTGGGCCGAGAAATCAACATCTATTCTCAAGACGGCGCCTTGATTAGGCTTGGAATCCACTCCCCTCTGGACATGACTCTTCACGATTTGGGACAGTTGGTGCTTTTGCTCCTGCCTGGCATGGTCCTCTCGGTCGTCCTGTTGTTCACCTTTGCCGCAGGCGGCTGAAGGCCCCCCGGCGGGAGTCCCTCCCGATCAGCTTTTCCACATATTCAGCCGCCAGCCCAGCGGTTGGATTGCCGTTTTCATAGGCTGATCTTTGAATTGGTTGAAGACCTTGACCTTGCGCGCCTCGGTGATCACTTTTTTGGTCTCCGTTGGCCTCATCCTGGTGGGCTTGGTGGTGGGCCAAAGGGTTGAAATGCTGCCTGTGCAGGCCAGTGTCAATGCACCCGTTTATGACGAACTGTTTCGGGTTTTGTTCAGTATTGCTACGATACTGTTCTTAGGTATCTGTGGATTGCTGGTTTATAGTTTAGTTCGTTTCCGCCGCCCAGCGGGGGACCTGGGCGACGGAGCGGCCATTGAAGACAACCTTCCTCTAGAAATTGTCTGGACCGCCATTCCCGCAGTGGTGGTTTTGTTTGTAGGTCTTTATAGCTATAATATTTATGAACGGATGGGGGGCATGGCTCCCCTTGCAGACCACAGCGTTATGCATGCAATGCCCGCGAGCGATCCGGGCTCAGGCGATCGTGTCTGGGGTGGTATCAGTACCGTTTCAGGAGAAAGTGCTGAATTGACCGTCGATGTAACGGCGCTTCAGTTTGCTTTCATTTTTCACTATCCCATTGGTAATATCACCACGGGAGAACTACATGTTCCTGAGGGTGAGAGAGTGGAATTGCGGATGAAGGCTAACGATGTAATCCATGCCTTCTGGGTACCGCAGTTCCGCATCAAGCAGGACATTATTCCAGGCCAGCCTACTGTTCTCACCTTCACCGCCAATCGGCCCGGCACCTACCCGATCATTTGCGCCGAACTCTGCGGCCCATATCACGGTGGCATGCGCACCTCCGTGGTGGTCCACGACCGCGGGGCATTTGATCAGTGGCTCACGAAAAACACTCCCCCTGTCGTCTAAACCACCAATCATTTGGCCATGGAATCCACCACACAACTGCCAATTTCGTTGAACCCTAACCATGGCAGTTGGTTGCGGTATTTGAGTTTCAGCCTCGATCACAAGGTCGTTGGTATTCAGTATATGGTTACCGGGTTCCTTTTTTATTTGGTAGGAGGTGTGTTAGCGGGCATGATCCGCACGGAATTGGCCACCCCCATTTCCGATTACTTGAGTCGTGAAATCTATAACGAAGTCCTTACTATGCATGGCACAATCATGATTTTTCTCTGGATCGTGCCCGTTGTAAATGGCGCTTTCGGGAATTACTTGATTCCTTTTTATGTGGGCGCCCGAGACATGGCTTTCCCCCGGCTCAATGCCGTTGCTTTCTGGATGATCCCCCCCGCTGGCCTCCTCCTGATTGCCAGCTTTTTCATCGGTGGGGCTTCCCAGTCTGGCTGGACTGCCTATCCCCCCCTTAGCCTTAGGACGCCCGCCTTAGGCCAATTAATCTGGATCTTCAGCGTCTTGCTTTTGGGCGGAAGTTCGATTCTAGGTGGCATCAATTTTATTGTGACGATCTTGAAATTACGGCGGCCCGGTTTGAAGATGATGCAGTTACCCATGTACTGCTGGGCCATGTTGGGCACAAGCATCTTGGTGGTGCTGTCCACCCCCGTTTTAGCTGGAACTCTGGTGATGTTGGCCTTCGATATTGTTGCCCATACTGGATTCTTTAACCCGGCTATTGGGGGTAATGCGGTCGTTTATCAACACCTTTTCTGGTTTTACTCCCACCCGGCTGTTTACATTATGGTTCTGCCGGCCTTTGGCCTTGTTAGTGAGATTTTGCCGGTCCATGCCAGAAAGCCACTGTTTGGTTACACGACTATGGTGTATTCGATTTTGGCTATTGTTTTTCTTGGACTCATTGTATGGGCCCATCACATGTTTACCAGTGGCACGCCGCCTTGGATGCGCCTGTTTTTCACGATTGCCACTTCCTTCATAGCCGTCCCAACGGGAATCAAGTTCTTTAATTGGTTAGCAACCCTGTGGGGTGGTAAAATTGCCCTCAATAGTGCCATGCTTTTTGCCTGTGCCTTTATAGTTAACTTTGTTCTTGGTGGCATCACCGGTGTGGCCTTGGCTCAAGTGCCATTCGATATCCATGTGCATGATACCTACTTTGTTGTGGCCCATTTCCATTACATTGTTTATGGAGGTACCGTATTTATTATCTTCAGTTCTATTTATCACTGGTATCCAAAGTTTACTGGCCGGATGTTGAATGAGCCATTGGGTATTCTCCACTTTGTGCTCACGTTTGTCGGTTTCAATCTTTGCTTTGGGCCCCAGCACTGGCTGGGAATGAATGGCATGCCGCGACGTGTCTCCGAGTACGACCCCCAGTTCACCTTGATGAATCAGATCAGCAGCGTCGGTGCCCTCTTGATGGCCCTCAGCACCTTGCCATTTCTCATCAATGTCATCCACAGTGCCTGGCGTGGACGGTTGGCCGGGGACAATCCTTGGCGCGCCCTGACGCCGGAATGGCTTACTAGTTCACCGCCGCCTGTGGAGAATTGGGCTGGAGCGGCTCCCCATGTGGAACATCCGTACGGCTATGGAATTGTGGAGACCACCCCATGACAAGTCTTTCTTCCGCTTCAAGTACCACCACCTCGACGACTGCCCAGCCGATTGAGTCGTCTCCAGAACTGCACCCCTCCGGCGATCAGCACCCCTCCGGCGATCAGCACCCATCAGGCGATCACGAAGAGCATCACGGCGATTTCCGGATGTTTGGTTTGGTGCTATTTCTTGTTGGTGATGGCATGACCTTTGCTGGGTTGTTTGCGGCCTATCTCACCTTTCGGGCCGTCAATCCTTTGCCCCCCGGCGGTGTATATGACCTCGAGCTTTTGCTTCCTACCATCAACACGGCTCTCTTGGTGGCCAGCAGCTTCACGTTCCACCGGGCGGCCCGGCAACTGCGATTGGGAGAAAGTTTTGGCTGTCGACTGTGGTTATTGATCACCGCCGCTATGGGAGCAGCTTTTTTGGCTAGTCAGATGCTGGAATATTTCAAGTTGCCCTTTGGACTAACGTCCAATCTTTTTGCCAGTACTTTCTATGTGTTGACGGGATTTCATGGTTTGCATGTGACCCTGGGAGTGATGATGATCTTGATTGTTTGGTTGCAGGCCAGGGCCGGTGGTTCGATCAACAGTGAATCCCATTTCGGCCTGGAAGCTGCTGAGTTGTACTGGCATTTTGTTGATGGTATTTGGGTTGTTCTTTTTGGGATTATTTATCTCCTCTAAGGTTGCTTGAAGGATGGCCTGAAGCTTCGCTATTAGGTAAAATGTCTAAATTAGGCATGTACGGGCAGCGGTAATTTATGGTTTCGACCTTGTGTAGTCAGGTTTCGCAAACCCAGCCACAGCCCATGGGGAAGAAGTTCTAGCTCTATGCAAATAAAAAGACAACATTTCCGTTGTATGACCAATCCTTCCAGCCCCTCGATAAGATGATTTAGCGGCTGGGACAGTCAAGAGTTCGACCCTCTGGACTGGTGTTTGCATCGATCCAGGCCCGGCAAGTTTTAGTCCGCTGGCCAGCAAAAGTTTTTCATCCCCCCTCTGCCTTAACGCCCTTGGGATTTTTGCGGCGGGAGAGCGGAGCTAGGGGGCCTCAGAAAAGACCTGATTTGGGGCTGATTTGGCGCAGGGCCCGGATGCGCTTTTCGATGGGCGGGTGGCTGGCGAACAGGCGCAAGAACCCGGGCGGTTCATTGATTTTCAAGGTCGCCAGGGTGGGTTCGTCCCGGGGATCCTGAAGATTTTCCATGTTGCTGAGCCGGGCCAGGGCGCTGGCCATGGTTTCGGGGTCCGTCAGGCGGGCTGCCCCGGCATCGGCCCGGTATTCCCGGTGCCTGGAGAACCACGCCGTTACCAGGGAACCCAACACCCCCAACAGAATTTCCAGCGGCCACACCAGCAGCATCGTTGGGGGTGGTCCGTATTGACGCCCGTCCTCGTTGGAGCGATTGGGCAGTAGAAACACCACCGCCCTCGATAGGAACATCACGAAGGCGTTGATCACCCCTTGCAGCAGGGTCATCGTCACCATGTCGCCATTACTGACATGGCTCATCTCATGGGCCAGCACCGCCTCTAGTTCTGGTTCGGGCATGCCCTGCAGGATGCCGGTGGACACCGCCACCAACGCCCGGCCGGGGGAGGGGCCGGTGGCAAAGGCGTTCCATTCGGGAGATTCATAGATACCAACCTCGGGCATCGGCACGCCGGCCCGCTGGGCCAGCCCCGCCACCGTGTCGTTGAGCCAGCGCTCCGTGGAGCCTCCGCCCTGCCCCACCAGCTGGATGCCCATCATCCGCTTGGCCGATTCGGCGGAAAACTGCAGGGAGATCCAGGCCCCCACCACGCCCCAGAAAAAAGAACCGATCAGCAGCGGCAACAACGGCAGATCGGGGGGGAGTAGGCCAATGGTTGTGAGCACACTCAAGATCAACGAGATCGTGAGCATCACCGCCAGGTTGGTGAGCAGGAACAGCAGTGTGCGCAGCGCCATGGAGCTGTGTGAAGAATCTGGGAACTTTTGGGCCGGTGGGAGATAGGGACTCCCCCTTTAGATTAAACCGAATTCTTGCTTTTTTAGACCTGTTTTTGCGCTTGGTTGCCGACCCCAAGCGCGCCCGGATGGCCCTGCTTCACTATCAGGGCCATCTCGGCAGCGGCCCCGTGGCTACCCAGCGGACTGTCATCGCCCCGATCAACGTCGACATCGCCATTGCTGAGTTGCACGCGGAGGGGCCAGCACCCTGCCCCTAGCCTCTTGACCCAGCAGCTTCCCTTCCATGCCCGCCCAAAACCTCTGGTCGGACAGCGATGCTCAGGAGGCAATCGCCCGCTATGGGGCCCAGGGCGTGGGCGCCGATCTGGCCCTGCGCACCTACAGCGCCCGCCTGCTGGGGGCGGATCCCCAGTTGGTGCTCCATGGCGGTGGCAACACGTCCGTCAAAACCACCGTGGTGGGCCTGCTTGGCGAACCGATCTCAGTGCTTTGCGTCAAGGGCAGTGGCTGGGACCTAGGCACCATTGAGCCCCCCGGCCACCCGGCGGTGCGCCTTGAACCGCTACGTGCCCTGCGGGTCCTTGACGCCCTCAGCGATGAGGCGATGGTGGCTGCCCAACGCCAGAACCTGATCGATCCTGCGGCCCCCAACCCCTCGGTGGAGGCCCTGCTGCATGCCTTCCTGCCCCATATATTCGTCGACCACACCCACTCCACCGCCCTGCTGGCCCTCGCCGACCAGAGCGATGCGGCCCAGGTTTGCCTTGAGGTCTTTGGTGGGCGAGTCGCCCTGGTGCCCTATGTGATGCCTGGTTTTGCGTTGGCCAAGGCCTGTGCCGATGCCTGGGAAGCCGCCGAGGCCCAGCGCCTCGCCCAGGGCGGCCCTGAGATCGAAGGCATGGTGCTGCTGCAGCACGGTCTCTTTTCGTTTGGAGCCACGGCCGAGCAAAGCTATAGCCGCATGATCGAGCTGGTGCGGCGGGCCGAAGAACGCCTGGGCCAGGGTCAGCGCACGCTCCAGACGGTGGCCCTGCCGGAGCGCCCGGCCCCTGCGGCGGCGTTGCTGCCGATCCTGCGGGGTGCCCTGGGCCGGGCCGCCGTCACCGCCGGCTGTCCCGCCCATTGGCTCTTGGCGCTGCGCGACACCCCCCTGACACGCGCCGTGGTGGATGACGCCCGTTTGCCGGACTGGGCCACCCGGGGCGTGGCCACCCCCGACCATGTGATCCGCACTAAGGCCTGGCCCCTGGTGCTGCCCCCACCCCCAGCCGCCGCCGCCGAAGGGGACGCCGTTGATCCAGGGGCCCTGGCCGTCTGGGGCACCAAGGTGGAGGCGGCCTTGGCGACCTATCTGGCCGATTACAGGGCCTATTTTGCGCGCCAGAACCAGCGCGTCGGCGGCGGCAAAACTCCCCTTGACCCCCTGCCCCGCCTGCTGGCCCTGCCCGGCCACGGCCTGATCGGTGTGGGCCGCTCCGCCGCCGATGCCGCTGTCACTGCCGACATCGCTGAAGCCTGGGCCACAACCCTGCTGGCGGCCGAAAGCATCGGCCGCTTCCAGCCCGTCAATGAGGAGGCCACCTTTGATATGGAGTACTGGAGCCTGGAGCAGGCCAAGCTCGGCAGGGCCGCCGAGAAACCCCTTGCCCGTCAGGTGGTGCTGGTCACCGGTGGCGGCGGGGCCATCGGCGAAGCCACGGCTCGGGCCTTTGCCGCCGCCGGCGCCGACCTGGCCGTGATCGACCTCGATGG
>CAMDWF010000087.1 GCA_945878795.1 Synechococcus sp. UW140 | reverse complement strand
TGTTCTTCGAGCTCGGCCCGCTTGGCGGCCACCTGCTGCTGCAGGGAACCGACTTGTTCTTGTACGCGGGGATCGAGGGGATTGATGCTCTGGCGACGGATTTCATCCACCAGCCGCTGACCCTCCTGTTCCAGCTGGGCCAATTGCTGGTCAAAGCTGCTGATGGCGTTGCTGAGTTCCCGCTCGGCATCTTCCTTCCAGCGGGGGGTGACCACAGCCCGGACCGTGATCTGGCGCTTGATCGTGAAGGTCGTGCCGTCGGCCATGGGTTTGAAAAGTCAGAGCCAAGGCTCTCAGCCCATGGTGCTGAGGTCAACCGGGAGGACCGAACCCCAGGCCCACCAAGTTGGGAACCATCGGTGCCCAACAGGCGGGCCTGGCAAGGCGTCTCAGCTGTAAAGCGCTTCAATCGCGGCCCCGTCTCGCTTGGCAATTCGATCCCGCCGTTGCTTGAGGGTCTGGGTCAACAGACCGTTCTCGATCGTGAAGGGCGCCACAACGGCCACACCCACAAGCCGTTCATCGGGGCGGGACCCCGCTCGTGCGGCCAGAACCCGGTTGAATTCGCGGCTCAACGCCTTGAGCAGCGCCGGATCGGCCAGCAGCGCACCGGCCTCCCCAGCCTGGCCCCCGCCACCAGGGACAGGTAAACCCTGGGCCAAGGCCCAGGCGGCGAGGGCCTCGGCCTTGGGCACCAACAGCAAGCCCAGCTGGCGGCGATCCTGGCCAACCACCATCACTTGCTCGACCATGGGTAAGGCGGCCAGGGCGTCCTCCAGGGGGCCGGGTTCAATGTTCTCACCACTGCTCAACACAATCGTGTCCTTGGCCCTGCCGGTGAGCACCAGGGTGCCATCGGCCAACAACAGACCCAGATCGCCGGTGTCCAACCCGCCCTCGCCGTCAAGCACCTTGGCGGTGGCCTCCGGTTTGCCCCAGTAGCCCGCCATCACCTGGGGGCCCCGGGCCAGCACCAGCCCCCGCTCGCCGATGGCCAGGGGCCGGCGGCTTTCCGGCTCCACGATCCGCAGGGAAGTGTCCGCCAGGGGCTGGCCCGCACTGCCGCGGCGATTGGCCCACTGGCGGCGGCAGGTGAGCACCGGGCTGGTCTCGGTGAGGCCGTAGCCCACCAGCAATTCGATGCCCACCGCTTCAAAAAAGCCATCCACATAGGGAGCCAGGGCACCGCCACCGCTGATGGCGGTGCGCAGCCGACCCCCCACCAGCTGCTGACGCAGCCGGGGCCAGAGCTGGGCCGCCGCCAGGGCTTCGGCCGGCCAGCGGGCCAGGCTTTCAACCTGGGCCCGCAGGCGCGTCCCGGGCGCTTCGGGGGCGAGGGTCAGATCCCGGGCGGTGCGGCGGGCGGTGTGGAAGGCCCTGCTGTTGGCGAGGGCCGCCCGCAACAGGCGTTGGCGGGCTGGGGGCATGGCTGCCAGGGCATCCTCAAAGCCCGAGAGGATGGCCTCCCAGAGGCGGGGGACACTGACCATGTAATGGGGGCGAACCCGCTGCAGATCATTCTTGAAATGGCGCAGGGTTGTGTAGGTCTGGCGGCAGCCGCAGGAGAGCAGAAAATATTCAACACTGCGCTCGTAGGCATGCCAGATCGGCAGCACACTCAAGACTTCGTCGCCCGGCTTGGGGTCGACCAACACCCCGAGGCTGCGCACCTGATGCAGCAAGTTGCCATGGCTGAGGGGCACCCCTTTCGGTTCGCCGGTGGTGCCCGAGGTGTAAAGCAAGGTGGCCAATCGCCCTGCGTCGCCGCTGGGCGCCGCCGGCAGAGGTGCGGCAGCGCCCTGGGCCATAAAGCTCGTCCAGCTAAGGCACGGCAAGTTGGCCGGACCAGGGGCGGCGGGGGCTTCCCCCTCCAGCAGCACCACGAACCGCAGGCGCTGGCAGGCCTCGCCGTCCAGCCCAAGCCGGGCCAGCAGGGCCGCCGATTCCACCACCAGGCCCACCGAGCCCGAATCGGCCAGGATGTAGCGCAGTTCTTCGACAGGGGCGCTGCTGCCGCGTACCGCGTTAGCAGCGCCGCAGCGCATCAGCCCCTGGTCCGCCACCAACCACCGGGGGCCGTTTTCAGCGAACAGCGCTACCACGTCACCACCCCCCAACCCCAGGGCCGCAAAGCCGGCGGCGGCCTGGTCGATGCGTTGGCGCAGGGCGCTGAAGCTGACGGTTTGCTTGTCCTCGGTGTCATGGGGGGCCACCAGGGCTACGGCATCGCCGTACTGGCGCTCTAGTTCTGGCCAGAGCTGGTCGAGCCCTTGCAGGGCGCTCCAGTCATGGCGGCGGGCCTGGGCCTGCCTATCTAGCTCCGGATTCGACCAGTGGATCTCGGCGGGCAACGCCATCAGCAAGCGGCGACGTGCCCCAATGGTTACCACCCCGGCAGCCGTTCTGCCGGCCGCGGCGGCCGAAGCGTCAGGTCGAAGTGACGGCCAAAGGCCGCAATCAACGGGGCGCGCAAGCTCTCGGCGCTGAGATCAGGCCGCCAATCGCAAAGCCTGCCCACGGGGCGATCCCGCAGGCCGCAGGGCACGATCGCGCCAAAGGACTGCAAGGAACAGGAAACGTTGAGGGCCAGGCCGTGCTGGCTGATCCAGCGCTTGGCCCCCACGCCGATCGCCGCCACCTTCTGGCCCTCCAGCCAGACCCCCGTCAGACCCGCACAGCGTTCGGCCGCCAAGCCGTAGCCCCCGAGCAGGTCGATCACCACCCCTTCAAGCGCCCGCAGGTAACCATGCAGATCGGCGCCATGGCGGCGCAGATCGAGGATCGGGTAAAGCACCAGCTGGCCAGGGCCATGGTGGGTGACTTCGCCGCCGCGGTCGATGCGAAACAGGGGCAAAGGCGGCGTGTCAACGTCAAAACCCAGGTGATCAAGGCTGGCCCCACGGCCAAGGGTGTAACAGGGTTCGTGCTCCAGCACGATCAGGGCATCGGGGCCGTCGGGGGCCTCCAGCAGGCGCTGCTGCAGCCGCCGCTGCCAATCCCAGGCCCGGGGAAAGGGCACCGGCGCCAAGGCTTCAAAAAGGATTGCGGATCGTTTCGTGGCCATCACTCCCGTTCCTAGCCTGGGGGAGCATGAAGCGCCCTGCGATGCGATGAAGCTTCTGATCCACGGCCGTAATCTCGAGATCACGCCCGCCATCCGCGAGTACACCGAAGCCAAACTGACCCGGGCGATCCATCATTTCGAATCCTTGGTCAAGGAGGCGGATGTGCACCTCTCCGTCGCCCGCAACCCCAGGGTCTCCCAGCAAACGGCCGAAGTCACCATCTATGCCAATGGCGTCGTGGTGCGCGCCCAGGAACGCAGCGAAAACCTTTACGCCAGCATCGACCTGGTGGCGAGCAAACTGGCCCGCCAGCTCACCCGCTACAAGGACCGGATTCAGGCCCGGGAGCATGGCAACACCCCCCGTGGCGCCATCCACCTGGGCGAAGTGCCCGCCAGCGACCAGGACATCACCAGCACGGCCACCTTGGTGGAGGGCAAGGAGCCGGCCCTGCCCCAGCGGGGGGTGCGGCGCAAATATTTCGACATGCCAGCGATGTCCCTCGACGAGGCCCTGCATCAGCTCGACCTCATCGACCACGATTTTTATGTCTTTCGCGATGCGGCCAATGGCGACATCCAGGTGGTGTATCACCGCAACCACGGCGGCTTCGGAGTGATCCAGGCCAAAGGAGCGTGAGCCGCGACCTACCGGACCTGGCCCCCTTGATCGATCACGCCCTGCTGGATCCCCACCAGGGCCATGGGGCCATAGTGCGCTGCTGTGATGAAGCCCGCCACTTCGGCTTTGCGGGGGTCTGCCTGGCCTCCCGTTGGTTGTCCGTTGCCCGGGAGCGATTGCCGATAGGGGGACCGGTGCGGCTGATTTCAGTGCTGGGCTTTCCCTTTGGGGCCATCCCCGCCGCCGTAAAGCTGGCCGAGGCCGAGGCCGCCGCCAATGCCGGCGCCGACGAACTGGACGTGGTGCCGGACTTCGGCGCCCTGGCCGATCGGGACAGCCGCCTGCTGCTCGACGACCTGGCGGCGATCACCAGCCTGGGGTTACCCGTAAAGGTCATTGTTGAGAGTGGCCGGCTGGAGGCCGAAGCCCTCGAACTGTTGGTGGAAGTCAGCCTCGATGCCGGCGTCCGCTTTCTCAAGAGCGGCAGTGGTTTCGGTCCCCCCGTCAGCGTCGCCCAGGTGCAACGGCTGCGGCAACTGGCCCGGGGTCGTGGCGGCATCAAGGCCTCCGGTGGCATCAACAGCCTGGAACTGGCCCTTGACCTGGTCGAAGCCGGCGCCACCCGCCTGGGCACCAGTCGGGGTGTGGCGCTGATGGAGGCTCTGCGGCGGGGTCCCCAGCGCGAAGCGCCCGAGCCCGAAAGGCCTTTGCCGTAGGACGACCGTGGCCGATCGCACCTTGGAGGGCCTGGCCCTGATCAGCCGCCCCCTGGGCGAAAACGATCGGCTGTTGACCCTGCTGAGTGAAGCCGAAGGCTTGACCCGGTTGGCGGTGCCCGGGGCCCGGCGCCCCCGCAGCAGCCTGGCCGCCGCCGTGCCCTTCGCCCTGCTTCAGCTTCAGGTGGGGGGCGGTAGGGGGTTGCAGCGGGTGCGGCAGCTGCGGGTGTTGCGGCACTACGGGCACCTGGGCCAGCGGCTCGAAACCCTGGCCGCCGCCCAGGCCCTCGTGGAGCTGTGCCTGGCGCTGGTGGCCGAGACAGCGGCCCCTGGCGTTCTCGCGGACCTGCTTTTGCAACTTGGGCGACTCGAAGATGTGGTGCAAGAGCGCAGCCACCGCAGCGAAGCGCTGGCCATTGCCCTGCAAGGCAGTGTGCACCTGCTTGCTTTGGGCGGGTTTGCCCTGCCCCTGCAAAACTGTGCCCGCAGCGGTGATCGCCTCGATCCCCCCCTTGGCGACTGGGAATGGCGCTGCAGCCTGATCCCCAGCGAAGGCCTGGTGATCGGCGCCCAGCCGGGGGCCCGGATGCTGCTCAATGCCTCCGAACTGGCCCTGCTGCAGCGCCTGCCCCGGCCCCAACCACCGCGCCGCCGCGATGGCGCTCTGATGGGACCGGAAGCGGTTTGGTTGCATCTGCTCGACCTGGTGGAGGCCTGGTGTGGTGAACACCTCGGCCGGCGCCCCCGCGCCTTCAGACTGCTGCGTACCGGCTTCGAATCCATGCCCCAGCCCATGCCGGAAAAGCCATGACAACTGATCCAGACAAAACAGCACGGGGGTTGGCTGGCGTGCTGAGCCGGGATGGCTTCCGCCGGCTCTGGATCGGCCAGATCTTCTCCCAGCTCGGGGACAAGTTCTACATCGTGTTGATGGTGTTTCTCATCGCCCAGTACTGGGTTACGGACACCCCTGGGGCGGATTCCGCCCTGGCCGAGGCGGCGGCGGCCATCCGCATCAATCTCGAATCCCGGGCCCAGGTCATCACCCTTTTGGCCACAGGCATCTACGTGGCCAACACGGTGCCAGCCATGCTGCTGGGCACCGTGGCGGGGGTCTGGGCCGACCGCTGGCCGAAGCGCTCAGTCATGGTTATCTCCAACGGCGCCAGGGCAGTGCTGGTCTTGCTGGCGCCCCTGGCCCTGCTGCCGGGTCCGATGTGGCTGGGCCTGAGCTGGGGCTACTGGGCCCTCGTCGGCATGACCTTTCTGGAATCGGTCCTCACCCAGTTTTTCGCCCCGGCTGAGCAGGCCGCCATTCCCTTGCTGGTCGACAACAACCAGCTGTTGGCGGCCAATTCCGTCTACCAGACCACCAGCATGGCCGTCACCATCGTCGGTTTCGCTGTCGGTGATCCGGTGCTGAGGTTGCTGCATGGTCTATTGGCCACATTGGGCCTGCGCCATGGCGAATTCCTGCTGTTGCCCCTCTGCTACGGCCTTGCGGCCCTGGTTCTGGCGGGCATCAACCTGAACGAACCCCCCCGCCAACCACGCAGCGCCACCGTTTGGCAGGAAATTGGCGAAGGTCTTTTGGTTCTGAGGGAGCGCCGCAGCGTGCGCTCGGCGATGCTGCAGTTGGTACTTCTGTACAGCCTGCTGGCCGCTCTATATGTGCTGGCCATCAGCCTGGCGGCCGCCATCAGCCAGTTGGGGCCCACCCGCTTTGGCACCCTGTTGGCCATGAGCGGCCTGGGTCTGGCCCTGGGGGCCCTGGCCATGGCCCAACTGGGCGACCGCTTCAGCCGCAGGCTCCTGGCCAGCACGGGGCTGGGCACCATTGCGGCCTCTCTGGTCTTGCTCGGTCAGTTCCGCGGACACCTGGCCATCACCCTGATCCTCTGCGCCGTTCTTGGTGTGGGCTCAGCCATGCTGGCGATTCCGGCCCAGACCACGATTCAAGAAGACACCCCCGAAGACCAAAGGGGCAAGGTGTTCGGACTGCAAAACAACCTCATCAATATCGCCCTCAGCCTGCCCCTCGCCCTGGCCGGTACGGTAGTTTCGCGTTTCGGCCTGTTGCCGGTGCTATGGGGACTAGCAGCCCTGGCGGTTCTGGCGGCCCTTAGCGAACAGCCCTGGCGTGGCTGCTAGCTTGCTGACCTGAACGAATCGCATCGGTGTCGCACGTTGCCTGGCTGGGCAAGAAATCCCCGTTCTGCGGCAACGTCACCTACGGATTGAGCACCACGGAAGCCCTGCGGCGCAGGGGCCACTCCGTCAGTTTCATCCACTTCAATACCCCGCCCGCCGGACTAGGGCGCCAAGACGCCAACGAAGTTGAAAGCCCGGCTGCTTTGGCTGCGGCCTTGGCCGGCGAAAGTGCCGAAGTGGTCACCCTGCCCTACTTGGTCAAGTCCCAGGTTTACACCATTCCTTCACCGGGGGCCCAGCGCGAATTAAGGGAGTCACTAGAGCGGCTGCGGCCGGATCTGGTCCACGCCAGCCTCACCCTTTCCCCCCTGGATTTCCGGCTGCCGGATCTTTGCCAACAGCTGGGATTGCCCCTGGTGGCCACCTTCCATCCGGCCTTCGATGCGGGGTTGCGCAACCTAACCGCCGGCACCCAGCAGCTCACTTATCAGCTCTACGCCCCGTCCCTGGCCCGCTTCGATCGGGTCATCGTGTTCTCGGCGTTGCAGGCCGATTTGCTCGAACGGCTCGGGGTGCGACGCGAGCGACTGGCCATCATTCCCAATGGCGTGGACACGGATCTGTGGACCCCCGCGCCCGGCATCGACTCACCGAGCGTGGCGGAACTGCGCCACCAGTTTGAAGGGCGCCGGGTCTTTCTCTACATGGGTCGCCTCTCCACGGAAAAAAATGTTGAGGCCCTGCTGCGGGCTTGGCGGCTGGTGCGTCCCGAGGGGTGTGTCCTGCTGATCGTCGGCGATGGACCCTTGCGGGGGCAGCTCCAATCCCAGGCCGAAAACGATGTGATCTGGTGGGGCTATGAAGCCAGTCTGCCCCGGCGGGTTGCCCTGCTGCAGCTGGCCGAAGTCTTTCTGCTGCCGTCCCTTGTAGAGGGGCTCTCCTTGGCCCTGCTGGAGGCCATGGCCACCGGCACCGCCTGTGTCGCCACCGATGCCGGTGCCGACGGCGAAGTGCTGCAGGGGGGTGCCGGCATCGTGATCAGCACCCAGGGCGTCACCACCCAACTGCGCACCCTGTTGCCCGTCTTGCGGGACCAACCGGTGCTGACCGCCGAACTGGGGCGACGGGCCCGGGCCCGGGTTCAGGAGCGCTACACGCTGGAGCGCAACATCGACGCCCTTGAAAAGCTTTACGCCGAGCTGACGCTCCAAACCATTGCTGTCTGAAGTCTTTAGGGGAAGGCCTTGGCGGGGCGGAATCAATACCGCTCCGGCACCGGAGCCCGCCAGGTGAGTGCCACTCCGTCGGCGCGCAGTGCGTCCGCCCGCTGCTCCAAGCTGCGACGATCGACCCGCCACAGCCGATAGAGCCCGGCCCGCCCCAACTCCTGCAGCTTCAGACCTTGCCAATGGGGAGCTGCGGCCGTGGTCTGGTCGATGACCACCAGAACGCTGGGCTGCTGCTCTGGGGTGGTGGGAGTTTGGCCGCGTCGACGCTCGTAACGGAGGCGATCGGCCAGATTGACGAGCCCCCGGGGCTTGACTCCCTCGTAGATCACCAGCCGACGGCTGTAGTAATGCAACGAGGGCTTGAGAATACCCACCATTGCCAGCGGTTCAGCCGGAGGGCTTTGGCTCAGGACGGCCGCCGCCATCTGGCGCACTGGCAGGCCCCGCAACCGATCCCCCAGGCTCCAGGCGGGAACCAGCACCAGAGGCACAAACAACACCAGGGGCGCCTGCAGGGCCAGCAGCCGCCAAGAGGCCTGCTG
>CAMDWF010000086.1 GCA_945878795.1 Synechococcus sp. UW140 | reverse complement strand
TGGGGGACATGGGATCGGTGGGCATGGAACCTGGCGGCCAGATCCAGGGCCTGCAGTCCATGTCCCTGAGCAGCTGGCGAGCGCCAAGATTGGTGAGTCCTGGAGGGCGGCTGCTGCTGAACCCCGGGCCCTCCCTGACTGGCCCAGAGCCCATTCGGGGCTTGTGGTGAAGCCGAGACGCTTTTGCTCGATTTGAAATTCTGGTTCAGGCCGACTTGCTATCAATGCCACTGCGGCGGTTCAAGGTTTTGAGACCTTTGCTGGCAGTTTTGTTGTCCGGTTCAAGATTCAGCACCTGTCCGTAGGTGGAGCGGGCCTCGTCGGGCCGTTGCAGTTTACCGAGGGCAAAGGCGAGATTATTGAGAGCTACGGGGTAATCCGCCTTGCAACGGATGGCCGTTTGGTAGTGCTTGATGGCGGCGGGGTACTTGTTCTGGGCCGCCAAGGCAAAACCAAGGGCATTTTCAATCACGGCCCTAGCTTCTGGCGGCGCCTTTTCGGAATCGGCCAGCTTGACGGCCTGTTTGAGGGTGTCGGCGGCCTGGCTGTAGAGCCGTTTACGCAGCTGTACCGAGGCGAGTTCATAGAGCCCAGCCGCATCGGACGGCTTGGGTCCCCCCTCGCCCCCGAGCTGGAAAAGGGACATCTCATCCCGTCTCACCCGCAGAATCTGGCGGCCCACCACGAAGGCAGCACCTCCAAGCAGAACAATCAGGCCTAGCAGGTAGGCCTGGGGGAGAAGGTCGCTCATGGGTTGCCGGCCTTAGGGGATGTCAGTGGCTGGCCGCGCTCACCACGGTGGAGAAGCTGGTGGGGTCGGCTAGGGCCAACTGGGCGAGCATCTTGCGGTTGATGCGCACGTCCGCCTTTTTGAGGCCACCGATGAGGCGGCTATAGCTGATGCCATTGAGGCGGGCCGCCGCATTGATGCGGGCAATCCACAGACGGCGAAAATCGCGCTTGCGCCGGCGCCGGTCGCGGTAGGAGTTGCAGAGGGCCTTCATCACCCGCTGGTTGGCGGTGCGGAACAGGCTGCCGTTGCTGCCCTGGAAGCCACGGGCCAGGCGCAGGATCTTGTTACGGCGTTTGCGGGCGACATTGCCCCTCTTAACGCGGGTCATGGAGGAAGGGAGCTAAAGGGAAAGGGGATTCGTTGGCAAGATGGCGACGGGCGCCATGACCTCAGGCGTGGGGCAACATCAGCGCCACGTTGCCCGCGTCCCGTTCGTCGACGCTGGCCATGGTGCCGAGATGGCGTTTGCGCTTCGGGCTCTTGTGGTCGAGCAGGTGGTTGAGGAAGGCACGCCGGCGCATGAACTTGCCACTGCCGGTGACCTTGAACCGCTTGGCGGCCGCGCGGCGGGTCTTGAGCTTCGGCATGGCTTTCCTGGGCGCGGGCACAAACAAGCAGAGTACGACGTGACTTAACCCTTCTCCAACTCCCAAGCCGATGCCCCTTCGCCAGCTGCGCCCGTTCCCGTCCGTTGCCCCGGGGGCTGGCGCCCCGGCGGCCGTCGGCAGGAGGGGGCGCCAGGCCGATCTGCGGGCACCGCTGTTGGGGCTGTTGCTGCTGCTGCCCGGTGGCTGCCGGGCTTCAGACCAGCCCCTGGGCCTGGCGGCCCCGCCGCCCCCGTTGCCCGCTTCAGCGCCCCCGTTGGCCCCTTCAACGCCCCAGGGCGGCGAGGTGTTGCGGCACTGGCCGGTGCCCGAACCTCCCCCCCTGCGCTCGCAGGAACCGGTGCTGTGGGTGGCCCTGGCGGCCCGTCTCGGACCGGCTGGGGAGGCTGACCAGGCCCCGCCCTTGCGCTTGACGGCCGCAACGGGCGAGCTCACCTTGGTGGATGGCTCGGGCCGCCGGATTAGCCGGTCTGAGCTGGTGCTGAGCTGGCGCTGGCAGCCCCTGGCCCAGCCCGAGCGCCTGCGGCGCCGGGTGCTGGGACCCTTCGCCAGCTACGAAAGTGCCGAGGCGGTGGCCCGCCGTTGGCAGGCGGCCGGGGTGCTGCCTGAGATTGCCCGCAGCAAGGACTGGGAGGTGTGGGGGCCGGCCGAGGCGGCGCCCCCTGCCGGCCAGGCCTCGCGCTTGTTCGAGCAGCGCCCCAGCCGGCGCTTGGGCCTGCAACTGGCCGCCAGCGAGGGCGCCCTGGCGCTGCGCCAGCCCCTGCGCATCGAGGCCCCGGGCGGATTGCGCTGGAAGGGGGGGGTGTATGCGGGTCCCTTCCGCTTGCTGGCGGATGCCCAGGGCACGTGGACCCTGGTGGAGGAGGTGCCCTTGGAGCGCTATCTGGAGGGGGTGGTGCCCCATGAAATCGGGGCCGGCGCCCCACCTGCGGCCCTGGCGGTCCAGGCGGTGTTGGCCCGCACCTGGGCCGTGCGCAACCGGCTCCGCTACCAGGTGGATGGTTACCACCTCTGCGCCGACACCCAGTGCCAGGTGTATCAGGATCCGCGCCAGGCCAGCGCCGCCGTGCGGCGGGCCATCGCCAACACCCGCGGCCAGGTGTTGGCTGCCGCCGGCATGCCCATTCATGCGGTGTATCACGCCAGTAATGGCGGCGTCGCCGCCGGCCTGGAGGAGGCCTGGGACGTGGAGGCGGTGCCCTACCTGCGCCCCTTTGCCGATGGTCCAGCCCCCTTCGTCGCCCGCACCCCCCTGCCGCTTTCGCCCCCGGTGCTGGGCCAGTTGCTGCAGGACGGTGCCCTGGCCTACGGCGCCGACCATCCCCTGTTTCGCTGGCAGCGCCGCTTGGACGCCCCCCGCATCCGGGCCGCCCTAGGGGCCCGGGGGGTGGATGTGGGGGAGGTGCGCAGCCTCAAAGTGTTGGAGAGGGGGCCCAGCGGCCGGGTGCTGGCCCTGGAGATTGCCGGCGCCAACGGCACCACGGTGTTAAGGCGCGATGCCATCCGCCGCACCCTGCGGGAGTTGCCCAGCACCCTGTTTCTGCTGGCGCCGTCAGGGTCGGGGGCCTGGAGGCTGGACGGTGGTGGCTTTGGCCATGGGGCCGGATTGTCCCAGGCCGGCGCCATCGATCTGGGCCGCCAGGGCTGGAGCGTCGAGCGAATCCTCAGCCATTACTATCCCGGCGCTGGGCTGCAGCCCCTGACGGGGTTGGGAAACGCCCTTTAGAGTTTGGCTCTTGATCGAAGTAGGGGGAGTGCTGATGGTCGGTGGTAGTCCCAACGATCACCGCCGGGGCAAGGCCGCTCTCTACCTGTTGCTCTGCTTGCTTTTGGGCGGCCTACCCCATTGGCTGCCCCAAGGCACCTGGCGTTGGGTCTTGTCCCTGTCGGCAGGGCTGATCGGCGCCTATGCGCTGCGAACGGTTGGTTTGGGAGCTAAAGCGGTCCAGACGGATCCGCCCAGCCAACAGCCGCCCACGGCCGGGGTTGATGTGGTGGTGGCTGCCCGGGATGAGGAGGCGGTGATCGGCCGCCTGGTCGAGCGCCTTACGGCCCTGCGCTGGCCCCAGTCCCTGCTGCGGATCTGGATCATTGATGACGGCAGTGAGGACCGCACGGCGGAACGATTGGTTGAGCTGCAACAACGTCATCCCCAGTTGCAGGTGGTGCGGCGCTCCAGGCAGGCCGGTGGCGGCAAATCGGCGGCCCTCAATGAGGTGCTGCAGCGTTTACAGGGGCGCTGGATGCTGGTATTGGATGCCGATGCCGATATGGGACCAGACCTGCTGGAGCGGTTGATTCCCTACGCCGAAGCCGGCGGCTGGGCGGCGGTGCAGTTGCGCAAGGCGGAGGTCAATAGCGATCAAAACTGGCTGACCCGGGCCCAGGCGATGGAAATGGCCTTCGATGCGGTGGTCCAGGAGGGCCGCCTGGCCCAGGGAGGGGTGGTGGAGTTGCGCGGCAACGGCCAGTTGCTGCGCCGCGATGCGGTGCAAACGGCAGGGGGGTTCAACGAGGCCACCATCACCGACGATCTCGATCTCAGCTTCCGCTTGCTGCTGGCCGGCCTGCCGATTGGGGTGCTCTGGAATCCGCCCATCTGCGAGGAGGCCGTCCCCACCCTGCCAGCCCTATGGCGCCAACGGCAGCGCTGGGCGGAGGGGGGGCTGCAGCGTTATCTCGACTATGGCCCCCAACTGCTTTCGAATCGCCTCAATGGAACCCAAAAACTTGATCTGATTGTTTATTTCCTATTGCAGTATGTTCTGCCGATTGTGGCAATCGTGGATGGGGCTGCGGCTGTGCTGACGGCAAGTCGCCCGTTCTTTTGGCCCTTTTCGCTGGTCGCCGTTGCCCTCACCTTGAGTGGCATGGTTGCCGGTTGCCGCCGTACCAGCGAGGGTCCTGCCTTACCGCCCGCCAGCCCTGGCAATTTAGTCTTGGGCATAATCCACATGCTGCATTGGTTTGTGGTCATCCCCTGGGTCACTTTGAAGATGGCCCTGCTGCCCAAAAAACTGGTTTGGGCGAAGACGGCCCATGGTGAATTGATGTCCAGCCCAACCAATTGTTCAGAGTATGATCTGGCCACGCAAGTGCTGAATTGCACTCCCGAAGATGAACGGATTATTGCCTCAGAAGGTGGTGGAGTTTAGGAAGGGTATTTCGTTTCAAATGCGCCGAACGGGCATTTGGCGGCTTCGCCTACAACCCCAGCAGCAGCTCACCCTCAGCCAGAGGCGGGGATGCACGCTGTGGCGTAGCTGCTGCTCGCTCCGCCCTTGGGCTGGGCCTGCCATCGCATAGGGAGGCGACGATGGCTTCCTACCCACCAGATCCGACAGCCGCTGGGGGCATGGCCGCGTAGAGCCGGGGATGGATGCGGTGCAGGAACCCGGAGTTCATGGACTTGTTTGGAGGTTGTGCCTGTGGGTTATTCCCTACTCCTTGATGCACGTCACTAACCCGGTTCATGACGTATTGGAGCCCATGAATAAGGGCTGTCATCTGCGTCATTTAACAGCGAAAATTTGACTTTTTTAGCGATCGCATGGTTAAATTGAAGAAAGTCCAATCATGATATGGGGCCCGGTTCGGTATCCGTCATCATTCCTTGTTTTAACTGCCAGGCCACCATCGCTGAAACACTGGCATCGGTTGCCGCTCAAACTTCGCCTCCAAAGGAGGTGATTCTCGTTGATGACGGCTCTTCCGATCGAACCTGGGAGCTGTTGCACGAACTCCCGGAATGTCACTATCCGCGCATGATGATTCTGGCCCATCCGGGTCGACAGAACTATGGATCCAGCATGGCCCGTGCCCTTGGGGTGGCCCATGCTTCCGGTGAGTACATTGCTTTCCTGGATGCCGATGATCTATACGCCCCCAGCAAGTTGGAACGGCAGCTAGGGGCGTTTGAGCGATATCCCGAGATTGTGATGTGTCATACCGCGGTGGAGGTCATCGGCGATCTTGAACAGGCAGCTTTCTATGAAGCGGCCTTTTCGGGTAGTCCTGAGAGTCCCTATTGGTTCCGCCGCCAGAAGGATTATCTTGTCCGCAACAGGATTTGTATCTCGTCTTCATTGGTGCGAGCGGACGTGCTCAATCGCGTGCCTTTTTCTTTTGTGGGCAAGCAAGGTGTTGAAGACTGGCTGTGTTGGTCCTTGCTGGCGGGAAAAGGTCGTTTCCTTTATCTTCCCGAGCAACTCACCCTTTATCGTGTTCACCTCTACTCTATCACTTCTCGCCTTACTCAGTCTTCAATTAAGACCAAATCCGTTGCGGCTTTGTGGGAGGTTCGCCTTCGCAAGTTGTATGCGGGCCTTGAATACAAAATGGTTTTATTGGCTCGCTCCGATACATTGACCCATGGCCTACGGGTCATGGGCTCCATTGCTGAAGATTTGCGCCTGATTCTGATTGCCTATCTTTGGAATCCTGGCTCCAATCCTGATAGCAATGCAACGCTGCAGCCCCATGTTCTTGTGAAATTGTTGATGCTCCCCTTCCGGCTGGCTCGCTATTTGGCTGGCTGGGTGGGCGCTGCCTGGTTCCGCCGTTGAGCGGACGTTCAGCGAATTCTCAACAGTTGTTGAAAAGCCTGAGGCAGTATGATAGCCGATTGAAGATCGACATATTTTAGGAGGCCTGAATAGGCTCTATTGGAGCATGGGGAAAGGGCTCATGCTCGCCTGAGGTTTCAATAGCATCCGCTTCGCTGGATTCGATCACCTCACCCTGGAAAAAATCCGCCAACAACTTCGTACTGGTTTCAAGTCGTCCGAGGATGGGGGCAGCGGGAGCTTGGAGGGCGCTGATCGCAGGCCCGCTCGGCGGTTGCTGTCGCTTGGCTTCTACGGGGGATTGGTTTTCGCTCTTGGCCGCTTCGGCGGGTATAGCAACCGGCGCCAGGGGCTGGAGGGTTTCGCTCTGCTGCGGCACCACCGCAACCGCAACCGGGGCCGGGGAGGCCGGTGGCCCCGCTGCGGCAGGACTGGACGTAGGATTGGCCGAGGAATTGTCGCTGGCTTCCAGGGTCACCTGCCGGGCGGAGCCGAGGGCCAGCAGCATGGCCTTCTCCAGCAAAGACTGGCGGCTTTGCACCATGGTCAGCCAGTTGGCTGCGACCCGCACCACGGCACGGCGCTCGTCGAGGCGGTGCAGGCTGGCCTGCTGGGACAACAACATGCGTGTCGAGGGCAGCTCCAGCCCCGCCAGGATCTGCTGCCAGATTTCGGCCAGATTTCCCCCGGCTGGCGCTGGTGGGGTTGGGACCGGTTCTGTTGGGGGGGGCGGCGCCTGGATTCCCTCGTTGGGCCCTTGGGGTTTGGTGGGTTGGGCGGCGGCAATATCTCTGGGCTCCCGGGCGGGGGGCGTCGCGGGCCGGGCCGCCGGGTGGGGCGCCCCTGGAGGTGTTTCCCCGGACGCCATGGGTACAGCGCCTGCTGGTGTTTGCCCGACGGTCATCGGTTCGGCCAGCAGTCCCAGCAGCAGCACCTCCAGCCAGAGGCGCGGCTGGACGCTGTGGCGCAGTTGCTGTTCGCTGCCCTTGAGTTGGGCCTGCCACTGCAGGAGTCGGTTTTTGCCGATGCGGCGGGCCACGGGGGGCAATTCGGGCCGCAGCTGGGGGGAGACGCTGGTCAGCTCCAGGCGATCGGGGGCGATGCCGGCGAGCAACAGATCGCGCAGCAGGCTGGCCAGACCCTGCAATAGCGCCAGGGGTTCCCTGCCCCTATCCAGCAGTTGGCGGCAGGTTTCGATCACCGCCAGGGGCTCGGCAGCGGCCATGGAGTCCGCCAGGCTCAGCAACTCCTGTTCGGGCACCGCCCCCAGCAGATCCCAGACGGCTGCCGCTTCGATGGGGGGGGCGAGCAGGCTGAGCTGGTCGAGCAGGCTTTCGGCATCGCGCAGGCCGCCCTGGGCCCGCTGGGCCACCAGATTGAGGGCTTCGGCGGAGATGGCGATGCTTTCTTGGGCGGCGATCCAGCCCAGGTGGCCCTCAAGGTCTGCGAGGGGAATGCGGCGGAAATCAAAACGCTGGCAGCGGCTCAAGATGGTGGGCAGCACCCGCTGGGGGTCGGTGGTGGCCAGCACAAACACCACCCTGGGCGGTGGTTCTTCCAGGGTTTTGAGCAGGGCATTGAAGGCCGCCGTCGAGAGCATGTGGCACTCGTCGATCACGTAGACCTTCCAGCGGGCCTGCACCGGCGCAAAGCGGGAGCGCTCGATCAGCTCGCGGATGTTGTCGACGCCGGTGTTGGAGGCGGCGTCGATTTCGATGACATCAAGGGCATTGCCGGCGGTGATGGAGGTGCACAGCTCGCAATGGCCGCAGGGTTCCGGGGTCGGAACGTCGCTGCTGATGCAATTGAGCGAGCGGGCCAGGATGCGGGCGCTGGAGGTTTTGCCGGTGCCGCGGGGCCCGCAGAAAAGATAGGCGGGGGCGATGCGGCCGGTGCGCAGGGCATTGGCCAGGGTGGTGGCGATGGCCTGCTGCCCCACCAGCTCAGCGAGCCTTTGGGGGCGGTACTTGTGGTGGAGGGGCTGGTAGGCCATGGGTCATCGAGCCATCGTCGGGGCAGGCTGTGCTGTATGTCGACTCTGGCAGCGGCACAGTGATCTTTGTCAGCCTGAATGAATGCCGGATTGGTTTGTGGGTTGCGTCGGCGCCAGGTTCTCTGGTAGGAAGAATTCGGCTGAAAGCTGAAGATTATAGGGTACTGTATTGGGATCCCGGCCAAGCAAAACTCTGCTTTCAGGACGCTAAACGCACGGAACCACCCAGGCATTTGGCATTCATTTTTTGTTACTATATAGACGCATTGGGCTAATTTCTGGGATTGTTGTGTGGCTTACACTCTAGCAAGCATTTACTTGATTAGGTACCAAGCTCCGCAGCCCTCAGGAGGCGCTCGGGCCTTGCGGTGCAATTGCAGGTGGCCCGGAGGATCCTACCCGTCATCTCTTCCAGGTTGAAGCGACGATTGAACCGATAACAGAAAGCGCCCAGGTAGCGATC
>CAMDWF010000085.1 GCA_945878795.1 Synechococcus sp. UW140 | reverse complement strand
CGTGGAGATAGCGGCTTAGCTGAAGCGCTTTGGTTTCATCCAACTCCAGATAGCGCCCATAGATTTGAAAATAGTCCTTGCGGCTGATGTAGGGGTCCTGCTGTTTTCTCTCTGCCAATTCGGCACGAATCTCCAACCAACGGGCGGGCACCTCCATGCCCACATGGGGCAACTGCTGAACGTGGTGGCGGATGGCCTCGGCCAACTTCTTAGCAGCCTGGGGCAATTCTAGGTTGCCACGGTAGATGTCCTTGACGTTGGCGAAGCGCCCCTTGATTCCGGCGGCATCAATACTTTTGCTGCGTCCCGCCTTTTCGTTCTGGAAGATCAGCACCGGGCTGCCCTCGCTGAGCGCTTCAATCAGCTCCAGCCAGTACTTAAAGCCGTCGTCCTGCACCGCTTGGCTGCTGTTGCGAGTGTCGTCCACCAATATGTAGAGAGAACGCTTGGTGAGAAAAAACTGATGGGTAGCATGATAGATCTGTTGGCCGCCAAAGTCCCATACGTTGAGATGAA
Organism: Synechococcus sp. UW140; assembly: GCA_945878795.1. GTDB lineage: Bacteria > Cyanobacteriota > Cyanobacteriia > PCC-6307 > Cyanobiaceae > Cyanobium. The sequence goes on along the minus strand of CAMDWF010000085.1, from coordinate 7,950 downwards.
AGGGCCGCTCTGCGGCATTAGTAAAGGTATGGCGGTGGATATCGATGCCTTTGGTGGATTCCTCTTCCGCCGGCAGGGGTAAATCAGCCCGGTATAGCCGGCGCAACAGGCTGGTTTTGCCCGCGCCTCCATCGCCGAGGATCAACACCTTAGCTTCATAGAGATGGTCTTCTCCCTGCGCTTCGATTTCGCGCAGGTAGTTGAGAACGGCTGCTTGACCTTGTTTAACAATTTCAGGGGGTGGATGGATTAGGGGGCAGTTGTAGACATTGATTCCATAGGTAAACCCATAGTTTTTCCATATCACCTCCATGCCGCTCTCCAGCAAGAGAAGTAAAGGCGAAAGATTCTGAACATTGGAATCCTCCAGATTGAGTGATTTTAATCTCTTAAACGCTGCGAAAGGGGTTGTCTCTACGATAAGATTACTTGATAGATCAAGAGATGTGAGCTGGGTCATGTTCGCAAAAAATGCAGCACCCACATCACTGATCTGGTTGTCCCAAAGGTTGAGGGAGGTGAGATCGGTGAGACCCGCAAGGGAGGTTGCGCCCGCATCACCAATATTGTTATCACCCAAGTTAAGGGTTCTAATTAAAGGTAGCAACGCCAAGAAATGAGCGCCCGCATCACCGATAAGGTTGCCCTCTAGATCGAGTGAAGTGAGCTGGGTAAGGGACGTCAGGGCCGCCGCTCCGTCATCCCCGATTTTATTGTACCCCAGGTTTAGTGAGACGAGATTGGTAAGCGCTGCCAGTGACGATGCACCTGCATCACTGATCCCGTTATCCTCCAGTACGAGGGATTAAGCTGGGTGAGGTTCGCCAGGGACGCCGCACCCGCAGTGCCGATCCCGTTGTTGCCCAGGTTCAGTGAGGTGAGCTGGGTAAGAGCAGCCAGAGAAGCCGCACCCGCAGTGCCGATCCCGTTATTGCTTAAGTTGAGTGAAGTGAGCTGGGTTAGGGAAGCCGCACCCGCAGTACCAATCCCGTTATTGCTTAGGTTGAGTGAGGTGAGCTGGGTTAGGGAAGCCAGGGACGCCGCACCCGCAGTACCGACTCCGTTGTTGTCAAGGTCAAGGGATTTGAGCTGGGTTAAGGCTGCCAGGGACATCGCTCCAACACTTCCTATCCAATTGCCCCAAAGGTTGAGGGAGGTGAGCTCGGAGAGGGTCACTAGGGCCGCCGCTCCAACAGCACCGATCTCGTTGCCCTCGAGGTCGAGGGATGTGAGCTTTGGAAGGGCCGCCAGGGCCGCTGCACCCTTTGCTCCGATCGTGTTTCCAGCCAGATTGAGAGAGGTGAGCTGGGTCAACGGCCCGAGCCGTTCCGCCAGGAACATCACCGTTTCAACGAGCTGATAAATCGTATGCTTATCACTTTGCTCGTTCGTCCACTGGCCCAAAGTATCGCTTAGTTTAACGCCCGGGCCGAGGAGGACCAACTCCGTGGTGCCCTGCCGCCGCAGTTCAGAGATCAGGCCATCCAGATCAGCTTCGGAAATGCGTTGCAGGCGAGAAGAGGTCGTCATGGGCGAGATAAGGTAAAGATTTGGGCGAGCAATTCAAGGCAATCTGTCCGCTCATATGGCGCAACAGCGTCCTGAGACTCATTCCCGGATGGCCTCTCAGATGCCCTGCGTTGGCTATCCATCCCACTTTTCCGATCAACTCCTGACGGAGCTTATCGAAGCTGGCAGCGAGGCCATCAAGATCGCCAGCCGAGCCAACCGCCCTGGTGGGCCATCCTTTTGCCATCCTGATCCAGATCAAGGCCAACTTCGAGGTCAAGAAGCTGCCCTGCAAGCTGGTAGACCTGGCCTCCTAAGCCGAAGCGGAATGGCCAATCCCACCCCACCCAATTCCGGCACCACCAGCGATGCCACCGCAGCGGGCGACCCAAGCAGCGCCAGCCCCGACCGCCGCCGGGCGGCTCTTATCGCCTCGCTGCAGCAGCGTTATGCGACCGCCGAGGCCGGGGGTGATGCCGAAGCCAAGCAGGCCCTGTTCCGCGAAGCGGTGTACCTCAACCTTCCTCCCCAGCTTTGGCAGGGTGGCGATTCGGATGCCGGCTAAGGGCCCCGCCAGGGCTGGGCTTCAGGCCAGTTCGCCATCGAGCTGGCGCAAGGTATCTGCCACCCGATGGCGCAGGCTTTGAAAGGCGGGCGAAAGCCGCAGATCTTGGAGGTTGTCCTTGTTGAGCTCCACCGTGAGGCTTTCGACAATCCGACCGGGGCGGGGCGCCAGGATGTGAACTTGCTGGGCCAGCAGCAGCGCCTCATCGATGTCGTGGGTGATTAATAACACCGAGAGGCCGGTGCGGCGCCAGAGACCGAACAGAAACTCCTGCATTGATTCACGAATCTGGAGATCGAGGGCGCCAAAGGGTTCATCCAGCAGCAGCACCCTGGGATCGGCGGCCAGGGCCCGGGCGATCGCCACCCGCTGCTGCATGCCGCCGGAGAGTTCGCGCGGCAGGCGCCGGGCCGATTCGGCCAGGCCAACCACCTCCAGATAAAAACCGGTGCGTTCGCGGATCTCGGCGCGCTCCAGCCCCTGCAGCTCCATGCCAAAGGCGACGTTTTGGGCGGCCGTCAGCCAGGGATAAAGGCTGTACTTCTGGAAAACCATGCCGCGATCCGATCCGGGGCCCCGGATCGGTTGGCCATCAAGGCTGATGCTGCCGCTGCTGGGTTGCTCCAGGCCTGCCACCAATCGCATCAGGGTGGACTTGCCGGAGCCAGAGCTACCCAATAGGGCCAGAAACTGGCCGGTGTGCATGGCCAGGCTGATGCGATCAAGCACCAGTTGCGCCTGCTTACCGTCACCAAACCGTTTGCAGACCGCATCAAGGACAAGATTCATAATTGATCAATTGGCCCAGCTGCAGGCGCGGCGCATCAGCAGGCGAAAACTGAGATCGATCACCAGGCCGATCAGGCCGATCACGATCAGCCCCAGAAAGATTTGATCGGTGCGCAGAAAACGCTGGGCCAAAGTGATGCGCTTGCCCAAGCCACTGTCGGCGGCAACGAGTTCGGCCACGATCACCAGATTCCAGGCGGCCGCCATATTGATGCGAAAGGCATCCAGCACCTGCGGCGCAATAAAGGGTGCGATCACCCGCAGCAGCAGATCACGTTTTTTACCGCCAAGGGTCAGGGCGGTTTCAAGCAGCTCACGCGGCACGAATTTCACCGCATCCATAATCATCAAAGTATTGAAAAACAGGGTGCCAATGAAGATCAACAGCACCTTGGGCAACTCCCCCAGGCCGAAGTAGATGATCAACAGGGGGATGAAGGCTGGGGCGGGCATGTAGCGCAACAGCGCCAGCAGCGGCTCCAACAGGCGGCAAAAGCTGGCATTGGCGCCCATGGCGATCCCAAGCGGCAGGGCCACCAGGGCCGAAAGGCCAAAGCCGGCCAGAACCCGCAACAGACTGGCCGTGATATCAGACCAAAGCTCGCCATTAGCCGCTGATTCCTGGCCCGCAGCCAGCACCGCAGCCGGAGTGGGCAGAAACAGTTTGTCGACCAGCTGCAGCCCAGCCAGCAAGGCCCAGATGCCAAACACCAGGGCGATGCCGGCCACCCCAAGCGTCCAGGGGTGCCGCATCAGGGGTCGCAAAGGCCTCAACATGACTGGATTAGTTGGCGGCATCCACGAACTTCGGATCGAACAGCCCCTCAAGCTTGGGTGCGGTTTTGGCCAGACCCACCGCCTGGAGGAAGCCGCTGATCTGGGCGGCGGCGTAGGGCAGGGAGGTCATCGTGGTACCCGGCTTGAGCACCTGGCGGTTCTGCTCAAGGGTGTAGATCGTGGTGCCGGCGTCGTAGGCCCGATACTCCGCCTCCGTAACACCGGCCCGTTTGGCCAGGATCGCCAGCGCAGGGGCGGGGTTGGCCTTGATGTCCCGCTGGGTGGCAAACCAAGCATTGACGATTTTTTGAATCTTCTCGGGATTTTTGGCCACGAAGGCCCGATTGCAGACCAGGTGATCACTGATGGCACCGGGGAAGTCCTTGGAGCTGAACAGGGTGGTGCTGCCCGGCCGCTTCAGCGCCTGGGTGGTGAAGGGCGCAAACACCCCCACCGCATCCACCTTGCCGGCGACGAAAGCCGCCGCCGCGGCGCCCGTTTCCAGGGGCACAAAAGTGATGTCCTTCTCGGCCATGCCGGCCTTCTTGATGCCCAGCAGCAGCAGGTAGTGGTCAACGGTGCCCTGCTCGGCGGCCACCTTTTTGCCCTTGAGATCGGCCACGCTGCGGATCCCAGGCGCCGCAATGATCTGGTCGTTGCCACTGGAGATGTCGTTGGTGAGCACCACCTGCAGATCGGCGCCAGCGGCGAGCGAAGAAATCGTGTCGCCCAGGGTCTGGCTGTTGCAATCCAGCTGGCCGGCGTTGAGGGCGTTGATCGAATCGAGGTAGCCGTCAAACCAGGTAAGGCTCACCGGCACTCCGGCAGCGCTGAAATGCCCCTTCTCCTCGCTCACCTTCCAGGGAAACCAGCCCGGCCAGGCGCTGTAGCCAATCCGCACCGGTGTCTCGCTAACCGAGCTGCCCGGTTTGCTGCAGCCGCCCAGGCCGGCGCTAACCACCCCGGCGAGCAGCAAGTAATTGACCGTGCGCAGACGAAAGGACCGGGGGCTGAAACGGGTCATAGTGGGTGATGGGAGCAAACGCTGGTTAAAACAGTTGCTGGAGCGGAAAATGGGGCTGGGCGCTGGACCTGAAGTAGCTCACCGGGCCAGGCTGAGCGGTGCAGCGGCGCTGCCGGGGCGGGGCGCTGGCGTTGCCAGCAGGGCCGCTCGCTGGGCGGCGACCTGCTGGCGTAGCCAAAGGTGCCAGGCCTCAATGCCTGCGCCGCTGCTGGCCGAAACCCTCAGCACCGCACAGCGGGGATTGACCTGTTTGATGTGAGCCTCAATCCGCTCCACCTGCACCGGCAGGTAGGGCAGCAGGTCGGTCTTGGTGATCAACACACAATCGGCCTCCCTGAACATCACCGGGTACTTGAGGGGCTTGTCTTCGCCCTCGGTGACGCTGAGCAGGGCCACCTTGCGGTGTTCGCCCACCTCGAATTCGGCCGGACAAACCAAGTTGCCGACGTTTTCCACCCAGAGCAAATCAAGGCTGGCGGGATCAAGGCGCTGCCTCAGCAGCCGCAGGCCGCCGCCCACCATGGCGGCATCAAGGTGGCAGGAGCGGCCGGTGGTGATCGGCACCACCGGTACCCCCACGGCTTCGAGGCGCTCGGCGTCGAGTTGGGTGGTCATGTCGCCCTCCAGCACGGCCATGGCGAAGTCGGTGGCCAGCAGGGGCAAACTTCGCTCTAGCAATGAGGTTTTGCCGGCCCCCGGGCTACTCATCACGTTGATGCAGAGCAGTTGCCAGGTATCAAAGTGCTCGCGGTTGTGGGCGGCCTGGTGCTGGTTAGCGGCCAAAAGATTGAGGCCAAGGTTGTCTTCCAGGGGCATGTGCATGGCAATCAGGGAAAGAAAACTGGGTGTAATGGCGCAGCGAACTCACATGGCAGCGGCCGGATCAGGCTGGGAATTAGGCGGCGGATTGGCCTCCACCAGCTCGTAATCGACGCTGCGGATGCGCAATTCGCGGCCGCTGACGATCTCCTCCATTAGATGGCTGCAACAGGGGGAGCGGTAGCCCTGCTCCGCCTCGGGCGTGTAGATCGAAGCGCAAGCCAGGCAACGGCCCAGCAGCGGCACCGGCTCGATGGCCAGTTGGGCACCCTCCAGCCAGCTATTGGCGATCGCCACCTTCCAGGTGAAGAGCAATTGCTCGGGCTCCACACAGGTGAAGGCACCAACCTGCAAATTCACCCTGCTCACCTTGGGCTGCTGGGGCCGATGGCCCTGCCTCCAGCTCTGCATCGAGCGCACCAGGGCCCGGGTCATGTCGACTTCGTGCATGGCCCTACCTCCAGGCCTGATCGACCTGGAGGTTGCAGGTCGGCGAGATCCAACTCGGCAACGACCGGCGCGGTAGCTGGCCGCTGACCACCAGGTGGGCCATGGTGTCGCAGATCACCCGGGCGGCCATCAGGGAGGTCATGTCACTGATGTCGTAGGGAGGCGACACCTCAACCACCTCCAGGCCGCAGACGGGCACATTGCGCACAATCAATTCGAGCAACTTCAGCGCCTCCCTGGGCAGCAACCCTCCCGGTTCGGGCCAACCGGTACCGGGTACAAAGCCGGCATCAATGCAATCAATGTCGAAGGAGATGTAGACGCAATCAGTGCCATCGCAGGCCCGTTCGATCGCATAGCGGGCCGCCGCCTCCAGCCCCATGTCGCAGATATCGGTGACGGTGAGCACGTTGGTGCCCCGTTCGCGGCAGACTTTTACACCCTCCCTGGGCACCTGCCAGCCGCCGATACCCAATTGCACCAGATTTTCTGCCGGTGCATTGGCCATGTTGGTGGCATGGAACCAAGGGGTGGTATGCATCCGTTCATCCAGGTCGGTTTCCTGGGTGTCGACGTGGCGATCGAAATGGATGATGCCCACCTTTTTATCGCCCAGGTGGCGGCAGACGCCGCGCACGGTGGGAAAGCCGATCGAATGGTCGCCGCCGAGAATGATCGGAAAGGCACCGCTGGCAAAAACATGGGCGACGCCCTTGGAAATTTGATCGAAGCTCTTCTCGTTGTTGGCGGGAATCGTGAAGATATCGCCCACATCACAGAGGCGAATCTGTTCGCGCAGATCGACGCCCATCTCATAGTTGTAGGGCGTGTAGAGGGCTGAGATGCGCCTGATTCCCTGGGGCCCGAAGCGGGTACCCGGTCGGTAGGTGGTGCCGCTGTCGTGGGGCACCCCAAGGATGGCGACATCGAATTCGCCGACGCGGTTGACGTCCTCGATGTAGGGAGCCTTCATGAAGGTGTTAATGCCGGCGTAGTGGGGCAATTCCCCCCGCGAGAAGGTGGAGATGCGCCGATCGACGATGCTGTCGGCCGCCTCCAGGCCGTAGCGGAGGCCCTGGTCCACCTCTTGCTGCCAGCCGGTCAGGGGCAACCTGGCCTCCTTCTCTAAGGCCCTTTTGCCCTCCTCACCCAACCCAGCCTGGGGGGATGGGGTAGAGGGTGGCTGGCGCAAAAACGGTTCGGAAGGGAGTTCGTCGGCGAACTCCGAAGGGGGGGCCATCGGGAGGATATGCAGGGGGTGTGGTGCGGCCTCCCGGGCTTTTATCCCTCCGTGTCACCGGACGCCGCTGCTGCTGCGCCGGTTGATTCCTCTTGGACCAGCATCCCCAGCGCCAAGGCATTGGGAACCGGAACCCTAGAAATCATTTCCGCAAATGCAATGTGGCCCCAGCCGGGCTGGGGGTTGGTGGCAAGGGCTACAGGTCTGCCGGTGGTGTTGAGCAGTATCACGGCTCAACTCACTCGCGCTGTTGAGCTGCCGCTTGACCGCAATCACTTAGTTTTGTCTGATCAAGATTGTGGTGGTTCCCGCGTTCTAGGCAAGATGGCAGCACAAACGGCTGCGGGCGGCAGCAGTGGTCGTCGCACGGTCAACATGCTTGAGGCCCAGACCCACCTCGCGAGCCTGGTGGAGGCCATCGAAACCGGTGCTGCAACCGAGGTGGTGATCGCCCGCAACGGCAGGCCGGTGGCGCGGCTCACCGGCTTGCCGGGCCCGGAGCGGCGCCGGCGTCTGGGGGTGGCCCGCGGCCAGTTCACGGTTCCTGAATCGATCGATGCCGCCAATCCGCTGATCGCCGAGCTGTTTGAACAGGCCTGATGCGGCTCCTGCTCGACATCCATTTCTTTCTCTGTGTCGCTTTGGAAGATCGCCATCGAGGACGCCTTGGCCCGCAGCGACATGCCGCTATAGGTGGCCCAGTCGATCAGCGAATCACTGCTGCTAGTCAGTGCCGATTCGGCATTTCATGCCTTTGGCTGCCCGCTGCAGGATGCC
>CAMDWF010000084.1 GCA_945878795.1 Synechococcus sp. UW140 | reverse complement strand
CTGGCGGAAGTGGCGATCGTCGCCTGCGACCTGGCCGAACTGGTGGGCAGCGCCATCGCCTTGCAGATGCTGTTTCGCTTGCCGCTGCCTTGGGGGGTGGCGCTCACCGCCGCCGATACGTTGCTGTTGCTGGCTTTGCAGCGCTTCGGCATCCGCCGCCTGGAGGCGATTGTGATTTCCCTGGTGGCCTTGGTGGGGGGATGTTTTGTGGTGCAACTGCTGCTGCTGCAACCGAATTGGACAGAAGTTGCCCAGGGATTTGTGCCCAGGGTGGAAAGTTTGAAAAATGGCAATCAGTTGTATCTGGCGGCCGGAATCCTAGGGGCCACGGTGATGCCCCACAACCTCTATCTGCATTCGTCTCTGGTGCAGACCCGCCAATGGCCAGAAGGTGATGGGTCACAACGAAAGGCCCTGGGTTTCAGCATGCTCGATACCGCCATCGCCCTCAGCCTGGCCTTCATGATCAATGCCTCAATTTTGATTCTGGCGGCGGGGCGCTTTCATGACACCCAACTCGGACCGGTATCCGACCTCAGCCAGGCCTATGACCTGCTCTCCCCCAGCCTCGGCACCTCCCTGGCCAGCACGTTGTTTGCGGTGGCGTTGCTGGCCTCGGGCCAGAGCTCCACGCTCACGGCCACCATGGCCGGCCAGATCGTCATGGAGGGTTTCCTGCACATCCGCCTGCCGGACTGGCAGCGCCGCCTGCTGACCCGCAGTCTGGCCCTGGTGCCCGCCCTGGCCACGGTGTTGTGGCTGGGGGATGGGGCCACCAACCCGCTGCTGGTGCTCAGCCAGGTGGTGCTCAGCCTGCAGTTGCCCTTCGCCGCCATCCCCCTGGTGCTGTTCTGCAGCCGGCCCCAGCTGATGGGCCCGCTCAAAACCCCCCTGTGGTTGCTGCTGGCCAGCTGGGCCTGTGTGGTGGTGATCGTGCTGATCAATGCCACCTTGGTGATCAACCTGGTGCTGGGCCGTTGATTGCCATCAACCGACAAAACGCGCATACAACCAGCGCACAAACCCACCCAGCACAGGAACGGGTTGGAAGGTGGGTCCCACGAAGTCAAAGTAATCCCGATGGTCGATGATCTTGCCCTCTTCGTTGAGCTTGAGCCTGGTGACTCCGGGATAGACGAACTCAATGCCCTTGATCTTGAGCCCCATCTCCCATTCGATGAAGGCGCTGTCGGCTTCCATCACCATGGTCCCGGGCACGACATAGACATCGTCGCAGCGTCGGACCAGGCCCTCCTGGGCTTCGAGAAAGGCCGTTAGGCCGTCTTTTTCCTGAGTGGGGTCCTGAAAGTGGACGTTTTCGTCATAAAGGACCCGCCATTGTTCGGCAGTTGGGAACGCCGAGCCATAGGGCTTATTGAACAGGGATCGCAGGTTGTCGGTATCCATGGGTCGGGTCGTGACTGCTCCCATTGCAGCGCAGCGGGCCGTACGGTGCGAGCCGCATCAGCCGAAATCCCCTGCGCCCCTTCCCCGTGGACTTGCTCGACCTCCAGACCCAGGCCGGCTGCGCCCTGGTGATTGGGCGCTATCCCCGTTTTGGCTACGACGCCAAGGGCGGTGGTGGCAGGGCCCAAATGGGATCCAGCGACGCGGAGGGTTGGCAGGCCCTGCTGTTTGATCCAGCAACTCTGACCATTCCCGATCTCGACTGGCGCACCACCCGCTTTCTGGGCCTGCCCCTGCCGCCCGGGGTGGCCATTGCCGTCCATCCCGAGCAGTTGGAAGGGCGCTGGAAGCCGGCTAGCGGGGCGGTGCAGTTGCGCTTTCGTTCGCGATTTCGCTTCAAAGTGGCCGGTCAACAGGCAGCCCCCGATCTGATCGTCGACACCCAGCTGGTCACGGCATCAGTGCAGGGACAGCGCCACCGCGGCCAGGGCCAACCCCTGGATGCTGGCGGTGAGGCGTTGTTGGTGGGGGTGGCGACGGTGCAGCCAAGCGGCGAGTCCTGGTTCGATCGTTTTCTGGGCCTGCCCGATGAAGCCCTGGCCTTGATGCGCTGTCGATTCACAGGCGATTCAGAAAGCTTTAAGCAGGTGCCTGCAGACACCTAGCCCGGAATCGCCGCCACCGCCGGGATCGTCACCAGTTGCAGTCGCGCCGCCGCCTCACCGCGGTCCTGGAGATTGCCGTCCCAGAGGCGGTTGTAGCCGAGTTCTGCGAAGGGCACATAGGTGCGCAGCGTCTCCACCTGCACCGCCACCCCCTCGCCACAGAGCCGCCGCGGATCGCTGTCCTCGCCGTCCTCTGCCATCAGCTGCACATACACAAACGTCTCCCTGGGGAAGGAGTTGCAGACGGGTTTTACATCCAGCAGGCGCAGCTGCTGGGATGGGGCCAGCTGGGGCCGGGCGAAGCGCTCCAGCGACAGGGCGTTGAGGGTGTGGCGCGACACCGCAATCGTGGCCAGGTTGCGATCGTCCGCCGCCGCTATGGCGTCCCGGGCGATGGCGGCGAAGGGAATGCGGGAGTAGAGGCGAAGGGTGGGATAGAGGACCTGCTGCAGGTTGGCCAAAGCCACCGCGATCAGACAACTCCAAAGCAGCAGCACCAGCGGTCGGCGCTGGGCATGGATCAGCCGTTGCAGGGCAAGGGCCAGGCTGAGCAGCAGCAAGAACTGCGCTGGCAGGAACACCCGGGTGACAGCCAAGCCAAACGGCGCAGCCACCAGCCAGCTGAACGCCAGCAGCAGCACCAGCCGCTGCCGCTCGTCTCCCCCCCGCCACAACACCACGGCCGCCACGCCCACCGCCAGCACCAACAGCAGCCACAGCAACACGTTGAGCAGCAGGGGGTACACCGGTGGATAGACCAGGTCGAGCAGGGGCCGAGTAGAAAAAAACAACGTTTTGGCCAGGGCGCCCAAACCCAAGCCCCCCGCCGCCGCCCGCGCCGACGAGGGCCAGGCGACGATCAAGCGCCATAGCGGTTCCCTGAGCACCAGGGCGGCGGTGGCGGCCAGGGTGCCCAGCACGGCCAGCGTCCTGCCATTGCACCAGCCCTGGGACAGCAGCCAGCGGCGCCGCAGCAGGAGCAGCGCCAGCCAGGTGATTCCCACCAGCAGCAGGCCCGGCCAATCCACCAGGGCACCCAGCAGGGCCGCCAGCAGGTGCCAGGCCATGGCGCGCCGCTTGTGGACGCCGGGCGTCAGCAGGCGGAAAGCGGTCCACAGCAACGCCATGGAGGCCGCAAACAGCAACGCAAACATGCGGATATTCGTGGCATAAAAGATATAATTTGGTAGCAGAATTGTCAGAATCATCACCCCCCAGAGCGCCCAGCCACGGCCCAGCAATGGGCGGGCAATGCGCCAGCAAAAGCCAAGCCCGATGCTGAAGATCAAGGCATGGATCAGCCGCAGGGGCAACTCGTTGCCTGGGGGGAAAAAGCCGACAATCGGATGCAACAGCAGGTAATAGGTTGGCAGGTGGAAGGGATCGGCAGCGAGAATCTCGCCCACCGATTTGGCCGCTACATTGAGGGAATAGGCCTCATCGCCCCAAAGATTCAATACCGCTCCGTAGCGTACGGCGATTAGGAGGAAGAGGGCCAGCGGGCCCAACAGCGGCGCCATGGGGCAATGACGGATGAGATACGTTAATGCTCCAGATCAATAGCGGGCAGGGGTGGACTGCTTTTGAAGCAAACCCTTGCACCCATATTTTGTATCTTGATGTTTAGCGACTATAATATTCACACAACATGATCTGTTTTTGTTTTGGTGGATATGCTGATTGTGCTCCCCATCACCTTCGACGCCGGGCAGGCGATCCCTATCCTTCAGCCTATCCAAGGCAGCTACCTGTCTGAGACAGGCCAGCTGTCTACCACGGCGCTGCTGGAGCAGATCTTGCTAGTGCCACCACTCCCCAGTTGGCCACCGGCGAACAATGTGGTGTCGCTTTATGCCATGGCCAATTTGGAACCCCATGACTAAAGTGGCATTGACTACCATACCGCCTGCCCGGACCTGCTGCCATGCCCAACGGCCAACCCAACATGCTGATTCTCTGGGGCGATGACATCGGCCAGAGCAACCTGAGCTGCTATAGCCATGGCCTGATGGGCTACGAAACCCCCAACATCGACCGGGTCGCCAAGGAGGGGGCGAAGTTCATCCATTATTACGCCGAGCAAAGTTGCACCGCCGGTCGCGCCGCCTTTATTTCTGGCCAGAGTGTCTATCGTACAGGCCTTTCCAAGGTGGGACTGCCGGGGTCGGAGCTGGGCTACCGCGATGAAGATCCCACAATTCCTGAATTGCTCAAACCACTGGGCTATCGCACCGGCCAGTTCGGCAAAAACCACTTCGGCGATCGCGACGAGCACCTGCCAACCAAGCATGGCTTCGACGAATTTTTTGGCAATTTATACCATCTTAATGCCGAAGAAGAGCCCGAACAGCGCGATTACCCCAAAGAAGACGACCCGGAATTTCCCAATTTCCGCAAGCGCTTTGCACCCCGCGGCGTGCTGCACAGCTGGGCCAATGCTGATGGCAGCCAGCGCATCGAAAACACCGGCCCCCTGACGCGCAAGCGGATGGAAACCACCGATGATGAATTTTTAGTTGAAGCCAAACGCTTCATCCGTGATGCGGTGGCCTCCGGCGAGCCATTTTTTGTGTGGTTCAACACCACCCACATGCACTTCCGCACCTACGCCCGGCCCCAGGACATCGGCCGCAGCGGCCGCTGGCAGTCGGAATACCACGATGTGATGATCTATCACGACGAGTGCATCGGCGAACTGCTCGATCTCGTTGATGAGCTGGGCATCAGCGAAGACACGATCGTGATGTACAGCACCGACAACGGCCCCCACGTCAACAGCTGGCCCGATGCCGGCACCACCCCCTTCCGCAGTGAGAAGAACACCAATTGGGAAGGGGCCTTTCGGGTACCGGCCCTGGTGCGTTGGCCGGGTCATATCCCCGCCGGCGTCAACCTCACGGGCCTGGTCAGCCACCTCGATTGGCTGCCGACGCTGCTGGCCGCCGCCGGCGAACCGGCGATCAAGGACAAGTTGTTGCAGGGCCACCAAGTAGGCAACAAAAACTTCCACATCCACCTGGATGGTTACAACCAGCTCGACTACTGGCAAGGCAAAACCAACCAAAGCCCCCGGCGGGAGTTCTTCTACTTCTCCGACGACGGCGATCTGGTGGGCCTGCGCTATGACAACTGGAAGTTTGTCTTCAAGGAACAACGTGAGCCGGGCACCCTGCAGGTCTGGGCCGAACCATTCACCGAGTTGCGGGTGCCGAAGATCTTCAACCTGCTCACCGATCCCTACGAGCGCGCCGATATCACCTCCAACACCTATTGGGATTGGATGCTGGATCATGCCTTCCTGCTCGTACCTGCCCAGAGCTACGTGGCGGAATTCCTGCAAACCTTCCAGGCCTACCCACCGCGGCAGAAGGCTGCCAGCTTCTCGCTACAACGGGTGATGGAAAAGCTGAGCGCTGGCATCGCCGGCAGCCCCTGAGTCGGTAACTCCTTACCGGCAGTTAGCGCCCCTGCAGCGGAATATCGCTACAGGGGCGCTAACTCGGATAGTCAATGTATTGAGAGAATAATTAAGCCAAAGCCAGCTGATATCGGCAGAAGCAAGCTCGCGGCTGCAGTTAACAGCCGCATGGCTGCCAAGCCCATGGCCACGCCCATTTCCCCCTAGTTAACGGAGACGAAAACTGTGGATCCCGCCACCTTGCTCAAGCTGGTGTTGCTGCTGGGCGTGGTGCTGATGGTGGTCGGCATCGGCGCCCGGGTACAGCTGGACGAGCCGCTGTTACTGCTGCACAGCCCGACGCTGACCCTGCGCTCGCTGCTGGCGATGTACGTGCTATTTCCCGCCCTCGTGTTGCTGTTGGTGTGGCTGCTGCCCCTGCGAGAGGGGGTGGGCGCGGTGTTGCTGGGCTTCGCGGTCTCGCCCGTGCTGCCGCCCTGGGCCAAAAAGGGAACCGCCCTGGGCGCCAGGGCGGACTACGTCATCGGCCTGGAGTTGCTCTCAACCGCCGTTTCCTTGTTGGTGGTGCCGCTGATGATCGCAATTGCCGAGCGGTTGTTCGGGGTGACCACCCACTTGGACCCCAAGGCCATGGTGACTGTGCTGCTGGCCACCGTGCTGCTCCCGCTGGGCTTCGGTATCGGGATCGGCCGCTTCTTGCCCCGCAGCGCCCCGCGGCTGGCTGCCGTTGCCGATCGTCTCGGCAGCGTGGTGCTGCTACTCGGTGCGGTTGTGCTGCTGTTTATCCATGGCCCCAAGATGCTGGCGGTGATCGGCGAGGGCACCGTACTGGCCGTCCTGGTGGTAATCGTCTTCGGTCTTTTGTTTGGCGAGTTGCTCGGCGGGCCGGATCGGAGCATCCGCGGCGCCCTCGCCTCGGCCACGGTATCGCGGCATCCCGCCATTGCGCTGCTGCTGGCCTCCGGCGCCTTCCCCCAGCAGCAGCCCACCGTGATCGGCACGGTTCTGATCTACTTGCTTGCCTCCATTCTGCTACCGATTCTGTTGATGCGATGGCGTAAGTAAGAGGGCACTGCGACAGGCAAGAGCGGCGGGGCAACTGCAGATGGGATATTCGCCAAGGGGTCAGCTGCCCCTTGGAGGCAGCTTGGCGGACGGACCGGTGACGCTTTCGGTTCCCGCCGCACCTGGCCCCGGCGCTGGCACCGCCCTGGCCTGGAGTCGCCCATGGTGGAACTGGTAAGGGGAGCCATGGGCTCTCTGTTGCCTCCCGTCCCCTGTGCCCCCTGCCACTCCAGGCGCCCCTGGCGCCCCCGCTAACAGCGAACCGCCTTCAGCTCCGCCAGGATTGTCGGCACCACAGCGCTCCTGGCCCGGCCTGGATCACCTCGGTGCCATCCAGGCCGGTGGCGGTCTGCTTCTCGGCCTGATCGCTCTCTTTTCCTCCTATGACCACATCACCGCCTTCGGCCACAACATCGGCCTCCAGCAGCAATGGGGCATCCCCCTCATCGCTGCCTCGGTGGCGACAGTGGTTATCGACTCTCAACTGGCGACCCGTGCGCGAGATCGAGCTCGAGATCGAGCAGCTGAGGCGCGAGAACGCCAGGCTGAGGCAGCTGAACGCCAAAGGCAGAGCCTTGCTGAGCTGCGTCGATCAGCACTGCTTTCCGCCCGAGTGCAGCTCGACCCCTCCCCAACCAACCGAGCCCGATTGCGGGCCTTCCTCACCCTGATGGCCCAGCGGCCGCTGGAGGATTGGGATGCCGGCATGGCATGAAGGGCTAGGAAATCGAGGCGCCTGCGGCGCCATTCGGGAACAGCCAGCAGCCAACAGCCACAAATAAGCAACCAAAAGCCGCAAACCAACAGCCAGTGTAAAGACATAAAGGGCTTAAGGGTAAAGAAACTAGTCCTGGGGGAGGCAACAGACGCGGAAACCGATGTTGTTGCTGCGGCTGCCCGGGTGGAAGTTGAAGCGGCAGGCCGAACGGCAATTCGCGGGGCGGCTGAACCACGACCCGCCGCGCAGCAGCGTGCTTGCTTTATCCCTATCCAGACACCACTCCCAGACATTGCCGTGCATATCCTGCAAACCCCAGGCGTTGGCGGGGAAGCTGCCCACATCGGTTGTCTGCTCGCGGTAGGTCCCTTTCAGACCCTGGCCGTAGGTGTCATTGCCATTGTAATTGGCCAGCTCGGTGGTAAGGGTTTCCCCGAAATGAAATGGGGTGGTGCTGCCTGCCCGGCAGGCGTATTCCCACTGGGCCTCGCTGGGAAGGGTGTAGTTTCGCCTCGTATGCTTGCTGAGGCGCCGACAGAATTCGATCGCATCGGGCCATCTCACTGACTCCACCGGGCGGTCTGGCCCCTTGAACTTTGAAGGGTTGGCATTCAGTTCTCGCTCCACCTTCTCCAACCCGGCCACCACATTCCACTGGGCCTGGGTGATCGGGAAGCGACCAATCCGAAATGCCGGCACCGTGACTCGGCGCTGAGCCTCCACATCGATGCCTTCCACCCCGAGCCTCCGTTTATCATCATCAATTAACCATGAAAAATTATTTCTACCCTCTTCACCCGAGGGCGAACCCATCAGGTAATTTCCTGCTGAAATCTCCACCATGGTGAGCTCCACGCCCTGCGGCAGCTGTTCCCTGTAGGTCTGCACCCCAATAGGCTTGGTCTTCTTCTCCCAGCGATCCTCCTGCCGCACCAACCAGGTGGTGGTGGAATTGGGGATGGCTTTGGCGGGTTTTGGCTGCTTTTTGACAGCTATGACACCAAGAATCACCCCCACCCCCGTACCAGCGCTGATCAACAGTTGGCGACGAGAAAGAGGGCGGGAAAATGGCTTAAAGAGTGGTCCAGAGATTGAGCGAGGAAGTGTTCTTGAGGGAGGGCGAACCTGATTCGTCGCGTTGATCACTGGGCGAAACTCCTGTTCATAGCGTTGTAATTTCACCTGGCGATCGTTCTTGGCTGGCTGCGGC
>CAMDWF010000083.1 GCA_945878795.1 Synechococcus sp. UW140 | reverse complement strand
GCCTGGCTCGTTCAGCCCTCCTCTTCCACCCAGGTGCTGGCCACGTGGAGCTCTTCGAGCTGTTTGCCGGCTACTCCGGCGGGGGCCTGGGTCATCAGGCAGCGGGCCTGCTGGGTTTTGGGGAAGGCGATCGTGTCGCGGATCGATTCCTCGCCGGCCAGCAGCATCACCAGGCGGTCCAGGCCGAAGGCGATGCCGCCGTGGGGCGGGGCGCCCATATCGAGGGCCTCCATCAGGAAGCCGAACTGGCGGTTGGCCTCCTCCAGGGGCAGGCCAATGGCCTGCAGCACCTGGCGTTGCAGGGCCGAATCGTGGATGCGCAGCGAGCCGCCGCCCAGCTCCAGGCCGTTGAGCACCAGGTCGTAGGCCTGGGCGCGGGCCGTGGGCAGGGTTTCGGCCCAGCGCTCGGGGTCGGTTCCCAGGTCTTCGGCGTTGGGGGCGCAGAAGGGGTGATGCAGGGCTTCGAGGCGGTTTTCACCGGCGTTGAACTCGAACATCGGGAAATCCACCACCCAGAGGAAGTTCCACTGGTCGTTGTCGCGGTCGGCGGGCACCAGGCCCAGCTCCCGCGCCAGGTACTGGCGCACCCGATCGAGGGCCTTGTTGACCGTGGCGGTGTCGCCGGCGCCGAACAGCAGCAGGGTGCCGGGTTGGGCGCCGGTGCGCGCCAGCAGCTCGGCCTTCTTCGCTTCGCTGAGGTTGTCCTTGATGGCGCCGATCGAGTCGATCTCGCCGTTGTCGCGCACCCGGATGAAGGCCAGGCCGCCGGCGCCGGCCTTTTGGGCCTCGCTGAAGACATCGCCGCCGGGCTTGATGCGCACGTTGCTGATGGCGTCGTTGCCGCCGGGCACCGGCAGCACCTTGACCGAGCCCCCGGCCGCCACGGCGCCCGAAAACACCTTGAACCCCATGTCCGCCACCAGATCCGACACATTCACCAGCTCCAGGCCGTAGCGGGTGTCGGGCCTGTCGGTGCCGTAGCGCTCCATGGCCTCGTGCCAGCTGAGACGGGGGAAGGGCAGCGGCAACTCGAGCCCCTTCACCGCCTTCCAGATGGCGGCGATCAGGCGTTCGTTGAGCTCCAGGATCTGCTCCTGGTCCACAAAGCTCAGCTCCATGTCCAGCTGGGTGAATTCCGGCTGGCGGTCGGCCCGCAGGTCTTCATCGCGGAAGCAGCGGGCGATTTGGTAGTAGCGCTCCAGGCCGCCCACCATCAGCAGTTGCTTGAACAGCTGGGGCGACTGGGGCAGGGCGAACCACTCGCCGCCGCAGACCCGGCTGGGCACCAGGTAGTCGCGGGCGCCTTCGGGGGTGGAGCGGGTGAGCACGGGGGTCTCCACCTCGATGAAGCCCTCGGCCTCGACAAAGGCCCGAATCGCCTGCACGGTGCGGTGGCGCAGGCGCAGATTGTGGCTCATGCGCGAGCGGCGCAGATCGAGGTAGCGGTGGCGCAGGCGCAGCTCCTCGCGGGTGTTCTCTTCGTCGTGCACCGAGACGGGGAAGGGCAGGGTGCCCTTGACGGCATTGAGCACCGTGATCGAGCTGGCCAGCACCTCGATGGCGCCGGTGGCCAGCCGTTCGTTCAGGGATTCGGCGGGGCGGGCCCGCAGCGTCCCCTGCACCTGGATCACGGTTTCGTTGCGCAGGTGGCTGGCGGTGGCAAAGGCCGCGGCGCAGGCGGCCTGGAGGCTGGCATCGGCACTGGCCAGTTCTGGATCGACGGTGATCTGCACACTGCCGCTGCGGTCGCGCAGGTCGATGAAGATGACGCCGCCGTGGTCGCGGCTGCGGTCCACCCAGCCGCAGAGCTGGACCGCCTGGCCGACGTGGTCGGCACGTAGATCGCCGCATCCGTGGCTGCGCATGGTGGGAACGGCAAGCAATCGGGGATTTTCCCATGGCGGCGGCAGGGGCCTGGCGGCCGTGCTGTTTGATGACAAAGCACGGGGGGCGCGATGCGGCGAGGGCTGCCGTGGCTACAGATAGGGGGTTGTTGGTGCGTCCTTGATGTGATATTTCCCCGTCGTCAAATGCTGGTGGGCTCCGCCCTCGGCATGGCAGGAGCTGCCTTTTCGATGTTGCGTCCCGAGGTTTCGAAGGCATCCGGCACGATGGAGAAACACCTGCTTGAGAGCCTCCAGGTCTGTACCCCCAAGGATGCGCTCACCCGCCTGAGGGAGGGCAACGCCCGCTTCACCAAGGCCTGGACCGCCGCCAGCGCCACGGGCACACCGGAGCAGCGCATGCACCAGCTCAACACCATCTGGGAGCAGAACTGCCAGATCGACCCGATCGCCCTGGCCAAGGGGCAGAAGCCCTTCGCCGCGATCCTCTCCTGCGCCGACTCCAGGGTGGACCCGGGCTGGCTGTTCGCCTGCGGCTCTGGTGAGTTGTTCCAGGTGCGCAGTGCGGGCAACACGGCCTTCGATGAAGCGATCGCCTCGCTGGAATATGCCGTGGCCGTTCTGGGCACGCCGTTGGTGGTGACCATGGGGCACAGCGCCTGTGGCGCGGTCAAGGCGGCGATCGCCAGCGAGCCCCTCACGCCTCTGCTGGAGGGGCTGGTCAAGCCGATCCGGGCAAACCTCAAGAGCGGCGACAGTCTCACCCAGGCCATCGAGGGCAATGCCCGCTACTCCGCCGCCCAGCTCACCGCCCGCAGCGCCGTGCTCAAAGACGCGGTGGCCGCCGGCAAGCTCACCATCCGCAGTGCCTCGTTCGACATCGGCAGCGGTGTGGTGACCTGGTTGTGATGGCGGCAACGCATAGGCCTATTGGGATCAGTGAGAGGCCGTGGCTTTAAAATTGATTTCGATTTTTTTGCCCCGATCTTGAGCCTTAACCGCCACCGTTGCCTTCGCCTGCAGTCGTTGCTGATCGCCCCATGGGCTCTGGCTGTCTTGGCGATGGCGCCAGAGCTGGTCAGCGCCGCTGGGTCGCCGGCTGGGGTTAAGGCCGGCGGGGTCAAGGTCGGCGGGGTCAAGACCATTTTCACCGGTGATGTGATCAACGGCAAGAAAGTGGTGAGTTCACTCAATACCGACGACCTGGAGCCCGGCCGCAAACACCTGCTGTATTTCCAGGGTGTGCAGATGGCCACGGGCCAGTATTGGTATGTCTCGGTGATCGTGGCCAAGGGGATCCGGCCCGGCAAGCGCTTCACCCTGACCAGTGGGGTTCATGGCGATGAGATGAGTTCGGTGCACACCGTCCAGACGATCATGGGTCGCCTCAAGCCGGCTGAAATGACAGGCACCGTGATGGCGGTTCTAGACATTGCCCGTCCGGCGGTGGAGAGCATGCAGCGGCGCTGGCCGAGCATGGGCCGGGGCCTGGAGTTGACCGACATGAACCGCGAGTGGCCCGGCAACGAACAGGGCCTCGGTGCCGCCAGCCGCCAGGCCGGCCTGGTCTTCAATCGGCTGCTCAGGCCCAATACCGATCTGGCCATTGATTTCCATACGGGCACCACTGGCATCGACGCTGCGGCCTTTCACATCGGCGACATGGGCATCCCGGAGGTCAAGACCATGATGATGCTCTATCCCGTGCCGCTGATCTGGGACAATCCGGTCTATCCAAGTGTGCTCCACAACGCTTTCATCAAAGCTGGTATTCCCTGTTTCACCCCCGAGATTGGCCCGGCGCGGCGGCTGGATCTGGACATGATTCCACTGTTCGTGGAGGGCACGCTGAATGTCTTGAAGCACTACGGCGTGATTCCTGGCCCGATCGGGCGCACCGCCGTCGACGCCAATGTGTTGATCGGTAAGAATGTTTATACCGTGGTGAGTAGCCAGGGAGGCTTCATCGAATGGCTGGTCAAGATCACCGACAACGTCAGCGTCGGCCAAAAGTTGGCCATTCAGCGCAATGCTTTTGGTGAGGTGCTGGCCGAATACACCAGCCCCGTCCAGGGCCGAATCTCTGCCCTGCGCAGCGACGCCACATCGGAGCCCGGTAACGTGCTGGTATTCATTCTCTCCACTTCAGCCCCGGCTTCTGGCGCAGTTACCTATGGGGAATAGGTGGGGGGAGTTCAATCTTTGCCGCACTTGCATTGGCCCCCTTTCCAATGGGAACACTTGCTTTGTTTGCAGCCCTTTTTCTTGTCTTGACGCAACACTGGACGAAACGCGGTGAGATCTGGGCTGGTCTTGCCTGTTGCTGAATTCATGGCCTGGATGTGCGCTTTATTTGCGCTTTATGTGCGGATGATGTCGGCCGCCCGTATGGAATGGGTGACGACTGGATTTCAGCCTAGCCGCTGCAATCACTGCCCTAAGGCGCAGACCCCTCGGCAAACAATGATGGGTAGCATTGGGCACGTAGATGACTGAGCCCATGGCCGTTTCGCCGTTGAATTCCTCGCTGTCTGGGCTGACGGGCCCCGCCGGCAGAGCCGTGGCCCAGCCCATGGAAGCTGCGCTTGTCGAGACTTTGCATCAACACCTCACCTTGGAACGCCAGGCCAGCGCCGCCTATTTCGCCATGGCGATCTGGTTTGCCGAGCGTGAACTCAGGGGCTTTGCCCACTACTTCAAGGGTGAATCCCGCGACGAGCAGGACCATGCCGCCACCTTCGCCGACTATCTGATCGCCCGGGGTCAGGCGGTGGTGCTGGAGGCGCTGGTGGCGCCGCGGCAGCACTGGACATCACCGGAGGAGATCATGGCCGCTTCGTTTCAGATGGAGGCCGATGTGACGACATCGTTGCAGCAGATCTATGTCATGGCCGAGCGCAGCGGGGACCTGCGCTCCTCCACCTTTTTAGATCCCCATATCAGCGGTCAGCTGGATTCCGAAAACCAATTCGCCCATCTATTGGGTCGGGTGCGCCTGGCCCAGAATCAGCCCGCCGCCCTGTTGATCCTTGATGCTGAGCTGGCTCAGGGCCAGCACGAACCCGCCAAGCTGGCCTGATTCTCAGTGGGCCCAGCGTCCCTCCAGCAGGGACCGGTTAGCGATCTCGATCAGGAACTCCAGCGCCAATTCATCCTTGACGCTGGATTGCTTGCTCCAGGCTCTGGCGCTGCGCAGCAGCTCGCCGCGGCGTTGCTGCAGCTGGCCCAGCTCTCGCCCCAGCCGGCGACTTAGGGCGGCGTCCTGACAGGAGCCCATCGCCAGCAGCAGCTGGCTGGCGCGCCTCCTGATCCCATCCACCTCGCGGCAGAGGCTGCCCACCATGGAATCGGCCAAAAAATCGCCTTGTTGAGAACAGATCGCAACCTAGCCCCCCAGGCCGCCCTCTTGCAATCTGTTCTCAACAGGGACCTGGCCCTGCGGCTGCATCGGGCGGTTCAAGCTGGGGAGGGCTCATCGAGCCGCAGGGTGAGGCTTTTGGCGGCGCCACCCGCCTTGAGGAATTCGGCCAGCGGCGTTTCGACCACGCCGTAACCCCGCCCAACTGCTGCCACTGGACCGCGGCCACCGCCTGGCGCTCAGCTGCAGGGCAGCCCATTGAGGGCGGCGCCCGATCCCATCACCACCAACAGCTCGCCCGCCTTGAGCACGTGGGAAGCCGGCGGGTTGACCGTTAGCTGGTTTTCCGGGCCCACAGCCAATACGGTGACGCCATGGCTCTTGCGCAGGTTCAGGTCCCGCAGCGATCGGTCCACGAAGGAGGGCGGCACCCGGATCTCCTCGATGCTGTTGCGATCATCGAGCCGCAGCCGTTCCAGCAGGTTCGGACGCACCAGCTCCAGCCCGAGGCGATGGCCCTGCATTTTGGAGGGATATACCACCCGGTCGGCTCCCACCCGCTGCAGCATCTTCAGGTGCAGATCACTGGTGGCCCGGGCGATCACCTGCTTCACCTTGGTGCCATCGCTGTGCTTCACGATCAAGGTGGCGGTGATGCTCGCTTCGATCGGTTCGCCGATGGCGACCACCACCGTGTCGACTTCCAGGGCCCCTGCCTCGCGCAGGGACTCCTCATCGGTGCAGTCCACCACCCTGGCTTCGATCGCCGGATCGATCAGGCTGACGGCGTCAATGGCGCGCTGGTTGGCATCGATGGCCAACACCGTGGCACCGTTCTGGGTCAGTTCATCGCAGACTGCCGATCCGAACCGGCCCACCCCGATCACCGCAAAGGTGCCTTGGACCTCCGCTTCCTTTGGCCCCCAGGGCCACCAGTTGTTGCTTGCTGTCATCGGTTCAGGCTTCAGAGGAAGAGATCGGCGCGGGGGTAGCCGACCCTGGACTGGGGACGGCTGCCGTAGAGGGCTGAGAGCAACAGCATGATGCCAATCCTGCCCACGAACATGCCCACAATCAGCACTAGCTGGCCCCAACGGTTCAAGTTGGCGGTGACCCCGATATCGAGGCCGACGGTGCCAAAGGCCGACATGCAGGTGAACAGCTTCTCAAGAAAGCTGAAGGACTGGCCGCCCGAAGCACCACCTGTCGTGGGGCCGATGCCGAGCAGCAGGGTCATCAGGACCACGAACAGTGCCGAGGCCAGGGCCACACCCACGGCCTTGAGCACGATGTCGCCGGCAAGCTCGTGTTTATGGATGATCACCGTCTGGCGACCTTCCAGGGTGGAGCGGGTGGCCCCCATCAGCACGGCGAAGGTGGTGGTCTTGATCCCACCTCCGGTGCCGCCGGGGCTGGCACCGATGAACATCAGCACGATCATCAGCAGCAGGCCCGCCTCCGAGAGCGTCTCGATTGACAGCGGCACCGTGTTGAAGCCGGCGGTGCGGGTGGTGATCGACTGAAACAGGGTGACCTGCAGCTTTCCCCAGAGGCTGAGGGAATGGACGACCCCATCGGGCGCGAACCTTTCGGTGAACAGCAAGCCCAGGGCTCCAAGCACTATCAACAGCAGGGTGCTGCGCAGCACCAGGCGTGTGTGCAGACTGATGTGGCGAAGAGGTTGCCGGGCAGAGCGTTTTCGAAAGAGCTGCCAGAGTTCGTTGGTGACCCGCCAACCGATGCCGCCGCTGACGATCAATGCGCCGATCACGCCGTTGACGACGGGATTGGCCTGGTAGCCCACCAGGTTGTCGTTCCAGAGACCGAAGCCGGCGTTGTTGTAAGCACTGATGCAGTGAAACATTGCCGCCCAAAGTCTTTCGCCGTGGTTGCTGATGTCGGTGAACCCAAAGATGTAGAGCATCAATGTGCCTGCCCCCATGAAGCAACCGGCGGCGATCAGGATCTGGTGGAAGGTGGGACCGATGCCGCCGACGCCGAACTCATCGAGGGCCCGGCCCTTGTCGAGGCGTAGACGCAAACCGGAGCGACCCTGCACGAAACCCTGCAGAAAGGTGGTGATCGCCATCAGGCCGAGGCCACCGACGATTATCAAAGCGGCCAGGGTCACCTGGCCGAAAAAGGTGAGGTCCTTGCCCACATCAATGATGGAGAGTCCCGTTACGGTCAGGGCCGAGGTCACCGTGAACAGGGCTTGCCAGAGCCCCACATCGTCAGTGGAGCAGAGGGGTGAGGCCAGCAGCAGGGTGCCTGCCGCAATCAGCAGGGCACCGGTGAAAATAGTGAACTGCGGCACCGAGAGGCGATGGCGCCAGCGCAGCAGGCGTCCCCCCAGGGCTTCAGGCGATCTCGATGGCATCGATTGGGAGCTGTTGGGCCATGGTGAATGACCTCAGATCAAATATCCACCAGACACTTTAATATTAGTGCCGGTGATGTAGCCGCTTTCCGGATCCACCAGGAACAGCACCGCCCTGGCGATTTCGGCCTCGCTGCCATAGCGGCCGGCGGGAATGCGCTCCAGGGGGGGTTTGCGCTCGGAGTTGTCGAGGGTGCCGGGGGACACGCCGTTGACGGTGATGCCGTGGGGGGCCTCGGTGACGGCCAGGGTGCGGGTGAGCATCAACACCCCGGTTTTGCCGATCTTGTAGGAGGTGAGGGCCGGCACCGAGCCCTGGCTGTCGGCATCCACATCAATCAAGCTGACGATGCGGCCGAAGCCCTGTTGGCGCATCAGCGGCAGTACGGCCCGACAGGCGTGATAGGTGATGTGCAGGGTTTGCTCCACCCCCGCATGCCACTCGGCCACGCTGAGGTCATGGAGGCGTTTCCAGATGATGCCGCAGGCGTTGTTGACCAAAATATCCAGGCGGCCGAAGTCCGCAGCCGCCTGGCTGAAGGCGGCCTGGGTGGCTGAGGCATCGCCCAGGTCGGCCTGCACCATCGCGGCCCGGCGGCCCAGGGAGCCAATCTCTTGAACCACTTGCTGGGCTTCGGCCTGGCTGTGCTGGTAGTGCACCAGCACATCGGCGCCGGCGCCGGCCAAGGCCAGGGCGATGCAGCGACCGGTGCGGCGCCCGGCGCCGGTGACCAGGGCAACCCGCCCCTGTAGGGGTGCGGTAGTCATCGGGTTTCGATTGTTTCGGCTTGGCGCAGTTGGTTGATCAGGTCCGGATGGTGGGTGCGGATCACATCGGGGCCGGCATAGAGCACGTTGGAGGCAAACAGGATGCGGGCCAGCCGCTCGGGCTTGCGGGCCGCATA
>CAMDWF010000082.1 GCA_945878795.1 Synechococcus sp. UW140 | reverse complement strand
CTTATCATCACGCGCTAACGTTAGCGATAGCAGCCTTATCGCCCCCAGGCGCAAGCTCAGGTGCATGATATTGTTGGGCCGCAATCTGTACAAGAACCTTAGTTTCCCAGCATTCCATGGCCTCTGCCAGGACAGCCAACGGTGTCGTGTTGCCCGTGGTACACCATGCTTCGCTATGTTGGTAAAATCGGCAAGGTACGTGAGAGATCTGCATCGATTTGCTTTCTATTCGACAGCTTTGCTTCATAGATCTTGGTCTCAAAGCATGAGTTGAGATAGCCTATTGGGCTTCATGACCAGACAAATAGGTTTAGAAAGTCGTCTTCAAGCTGCTCTGACACTTTACATCCAACTGTCCTGAAGTTGGCCGTGAAGTCAGTGCCCTCGTCCCAGTACGAGGCCTGAAAGCCACCGCCTGATGCATCCCACACTACAGTTGAGACAGAGTATATCTGGCCTCTGATTATGTTGAAATCAGCAGATACTACGTCTTGCGACTTAAAGTAACATCGCCAGTGGCACGAGAATTTGGTTTAAAGAAACATCCGAGAGAGTGATTCTAGTTTCCCCTGCACGGGTAAACTAGAAATTAGTTCATCGCCTGAAAGTTACAAGCTACTTTACTAGCTTGCAGCAAGAAACCAGCCCTTTGCTCCGGAATGATGGCGGATGAACACAAAATCTTCAAATGGGTACCAATCGTGGGGAAGGCATTCGATTAATTCGCACTGACTATTGCGAACTACGGAATGATGGTGTAACCATGTTTCCACATTCTCTGCTTGTTCACACAGAGAAAAATATGGAGGACATGGTGAGTGTAGTGGCGTTGCTTTTCGAAAATTAGCCTCAACAGATTTTTTGATTAAGTAGCCAGCAACCCTATTAAGCTCGTAAGGTGATTTTTGGGCTACAAGTTTTGAGATAGAGTGACAATTGAGATTTGTTAAATGTGGGGCATTAGTTATAAACTGTTTTTGGCTATTGCAAACAAAATCCTCGATATTTCCTTCACGTGGCGAAATCCTATCGCATAACTGACCTTTATTGAGTATATCAAGAACGTCGTTTAGGTCATGCTGGTTTGGGGGCTGCCTGCTTGGATCAATATTTGGTGCAGGCACTTTAACAGAAACTTTTGTAAGCATAGCTTAATCAGTTGAAGATGTCAAACGTTCGGGTCAATCGCCGACTGTCGTAGCGGATCAGCTTGAGCGAGGGATTAGGCCTCACCCCGGCGGACTTAGCACTAGTGTACTTCTTCTTCGCTTGCGAGAGGGCCGATCTGGCTTCAGCTTTCGATGCTGCACTTGTTCTGCGATCTCTCAGCACTGCTGATGCTGCAGTCGCCGCTTTTGGCGAAGTTACCTTTGGCGGTGAAACAGTCTGAGCATAGTATCAGCGTGCATACAACCTGGTCTGACTTTCCGCCCATCATCGAAATATTTCGCCTATTCAGATATTGAAAAAGAGCAATCTGAGAAATGTTAATCAACAAATGAAAAGGATCTGGCGAATCTTGGCATGGCCTTGGCTTGGTTTTAGCGGTTCTTCATACGCTAAAAATGAGCCGTAATCAGAGAAATGCGAGAGCATTCCGAGCGCCCAGCTTCGTTTTCTTGTTGAGCTGCCGATTTCAGAACTTCGACGGCAGCTGACGCGAGCCGTGATGAATCGTCAGGATGTGAACGTGCTCGGATCCGACGAGCTTGTACACGACGCGATACGTTCTGCGAACAATTTCTCGCACTTCGGGATCATCGAACTCTGGAACCGCTCGCCCAGACTCGGGAAACGTGACGAGCTGCTCCACGGCTGCGATGAGTTGACGGACTGTGTCGTCAGAATGCCGAACAGATCTTAATTGATGAAGGCATGAATCGCCGCGAGATCGGCCTGGGCCTGGACAGTCCATAAGATCTGCCTCACAACCCAAACCGCCTCTTCACCTCGTCGTGAGGAACCAGCTGGCCGGCTTGGGACTGTCGGAGCCCTGCTTCGATCTTGGCGATGAAACAAAGCCGGTCAATAGCATCCTCAATGGTGGCTTGCTCAGGTAGTGCCTTGATTGCGTCGATGGCACGCTGTTTGTCAGTCGTTTCCATCCTTTGATTTTAGCATCGGTGGCGGTCTGGGTGGGGGCGCCTTGAGTCTTTCCTGAGGCACCCCAGAACAATCCGTTTCTTCTTGGTGCTTAGCTTGAGCGGTTTAAAATCCCTACCCAATGTTGTGGATGGTGGCGAAGTATCGGCAGATAAGTTATGGCCAAATCATGCGGATGCTATGGACTTTCGCGCCCCTGTGGTGATGGGCTGCGCAGAGACCTCAGCCGTTGGGCGAGCCAGCGGCCTCTCCGACGAGCGCCCTTTCATCGACAAACTCGCCTCCCCCAGGGCGAAGCGCCACAGCCTCCCCAAACCTCGACATTTCCGCCGCAACTTGTCATCGGCCCCGGGTTCTCCCCATCGGTCCCCCACCCGCAGCCAACAGGTCTCCAGGGCCCCAACCCCACCCCCACAATGGTCCGATGCCCGAGTCCCAGCCCCAATCCCCCTCCAGCACCGGAGCCAGCAGCCTCACCGCCTGGGCCTTCCTGGCCCCGGCGCTGATCCTGCTGGCGGTTTCGGTATTGATTCCGGCGCTGCTGGCTTTGGTGATGGCCTTCAGCCGCACCGGCCTCGATCTTGGCGAGCCGTTGCAGTTCGTCGGTGCGGCGAACCTGCGGCGATTGGTCGCCGATCCGATGCTGCGGCGGGTCATGGTCACCACCTTTTTATATCTGCTGGGCATCGTGCCGCCGATCGTGCTGGGTTCTTTGGCCCTGGCGGTGCTCGTCAACCGACCCCTGCCGGGCATGGCCCTGTTTCGCGGCGCTTTCTATACGCCGGTGCTGGTGTCGTTGGTGGTGGCGGCGATCGCCTTCCGCTGGCTCTATGCCGAAAACGGCCTGATCAATGGCTGGTTGGGGGCATTGCTGGGCCCAATCTTCACCCCGATCGGCTTTTTGACCCTGCCGGCCCTGGCCCTGCCCGCCGTGATGCTGGTGACCCTTTGGAAAGGTCTTGGTTATTACATGGTGATTTTTCTGGCCGGGCTGCAGGGCATCCCGGCCGAGCTCTACGAGGCGGCGGCCCTCGATGGCAGCCACGGCTGGCGTCGCCATCTCGACATCACCTTGCCCCTGATGCGCCCCTACGTGGCCCTGGTGGCGGTGATTGCCGCCATCGGCGCCACCAAGGTGTTTGAGGAGGTCTTTTTGATGACCCAGGGCGGACCGGCCGATTCGACTCGCACGGTCGTTTATTACGTTTACGACCTGGCCTTCAGCGAGCTGGACATCAGCTACGCCTGCACGGTCGGATTGGCCCTGTTCGTGCTGGTGTTGCTGCTCAGCCTGCTGCGTTCCCTCGTCAGTGGCGATCGGCTGGTGGCCTAGGGGTCCCCACCCGCCAGATAACAAGCCGCCCGCTGGGCGACATCATGGGGAGGTTGCCGCCAGGCCATGGTGCAGGACCGACCAGACCCATTCTCCCTGTCCTCGCCAGCGGTCTCCTCCGTTGGTGTCGTGGGGGGCGGCCAGCTGGCTTTGATGCTCGCGCAGGAGGCCCCGGGACTGGGGCTCCAGTTGCATCTGCAGGCCGCCAGCGCCAGCGATCCGGCCGTCTCCCTGGCCAGCAGCGTCGTCCTGGGGGCTCTCGACGACGTCGAAGCCACGGCCGAATTGGCCCGCCGCTGCCAGGTCATCACCTTCGAGAATGAGTGGGTGCCCCTTGGGGCCCTGCAGGAACTGCGCCAGGCCGGGGTTCGCTTTCTCCCCGATCTGGACGCTTTAGCTGCACTGATGTGCAAACGCGCCCAGCGCGAATTGCTGCAAAAGCTTTCCCTGCCGACGCCGCGCTGGTGTCCCCTGGAGCAGGTGCTCGAGCTGCCCCCGGAGGCCCCCGAATCGCCCCAGGGTGCTGTTTTCATCCCGCCAGGGGCATGGGGGGCTGATTCGCCGCGGCGCCCCGAGCTACCCCAGGGTTTTCAATTCCCCCTCATGGCCAAATCAAGCCGGGGCGGCTACGACGGCAAGGGCACGCTGCCGATTGCCGACCAGCAGGCCCTGGAGGCGCTGCTGGCGACCGTTGATCCGGCGGGCTGGTTGTTGGAAGAGCAGGTGGCCTTCGAGATGGAGCTCGCCCTGGTGGCGGCCCGCGACCAGCACGGCAATGTCGTTTGTTATCCCCTCGTCCAGACCCATCAGCAGCAGCAGGTCTGCGACTGGGTGCTCTTCCCGGCCCCCGTCAGCCACGCCGTTGAGGCCTTCGCCCGCAATATCGCCGCCTCCGTGCTTACGGCCCTCGACTACGTCGGTCTACTGGCGATCGAATTTTTCTATGGTCCCGGTGGTCTGCAGATCAACGAGCTCGCCCCCCGCACCCACAATTCCGGCCATTACACGATTGAGGCCTGTGCCTGCAGTCAATTTGGCCAGCAGCTGCGGCTCGCGGCCCTTTTACCCATGGGCTCCCCCGAACCGCTGGTGCCTGGGGCCTTGATGGTCAACCTGTTGGGCAGGGAAGGCACGCAAGACCGCGACGGCACCGATTGCCAGGCCCTCGCGGCCCTGCCCGGTGCCCACCTGCATTGGTACGGCAAAAGCGAGAGCAGTCCGGGGCGCAAGCTGGGCCACCTCACCCTGTTGCTGCAATCAAGCGGCAGCGAGGCGTTACGGCGGGAGGCCCAGGCCAAGCTCCAGGAGGTGCGCTCGATCTGGCCCATGCCCCAGGGGGGGGAACTTCCCTTAGAGTGATTTCGGACTGCTGTGTTGGTGACTGCCTTTCACAGTTTCTGATCTGACTCCCTTTCGACACGGGGGGTCTGCAGCGACGGCAACGTAAGCCGGCCCCCGAGCTGGAAACGACGCCCCGCCCTTGATCCCCCTACTGGTTCCTCCAGGTCGAACACTGGGGCAAAACGGCATGGCGGTCCACCACTTTGAGCCCCTTCCCTCCCCCCTGATGCGAGCCCCCCGTTGGCTCCGGACTCTGGCTGAGGTCCGGGCCTTGTTTGCCAGGGTTGGCGGTGGACTTGGGGCTGGAATTTGCTTGGTTGGTGCATCGGCCATCTGGCCCCCGGCCAGCATTGCCCAGGAGTCGATCCAGCCTCTGCCCTGGAACTGGTCCAGCCAATGTCGCCCCCAGACCGGCCCCGCCGCCACGGTGCGTCTGGGTAATGGCTGGGTGCAGCAACGGCCCGTTGCGGTGTGCGTGCTGGTGCCCCCCGGCGGCATCGACAGCGGCTTTCAGTCCATCGGCGAGGGCAAGGTGCAGGTGGGTTTTCTGTTGGGGCGCCTCGATCGCCAACCGATGGGCATGGGCCCCAGCACCCGCTGGGAAGTGCTTTCCCAGCTGGCCTTCGATTGCGGTTCGGGGGCTTTGATGCGCCGTGATCTCGGCAGCCGCAGCCTTGCCGCCAATGGTGCGCTCCTCAGCGAGGCCCGTAGCTCCGGACCGTGGCAGAGCGCCGGCCCGGCCCCCGAGGCGGCCTTGGCCCGCAGTTTGCGAGCCAAGTGTGCTGCCAATGTCCCATGACGCGTTGACCGTGAGCGCTGACCAGCCCAGTTTTCAAAAGGCTTTTGAGCGGCTGTTGAGCCGCGCCCCGGGACCGGTTTTTCCCCGCGCCCGGCAGCTTTACCTGCGTAAATACCCCCTCGAAACCGACCCCGCCAGCCCCTTTCGCACCTATCTGTTGGAGGAATCGATTCAGGAGTCCGAGGGGGGCATCGTGCGCATCCGCGCCCTGCGATTCGCCCTGGTTCAAGGGGAAGGGCAGCCCTTGGATCTAGGGGCCTGCCGGGCCTATCTGCACCAGCGTTGGGGGCTGGAGCCGGATGAACTGGTGCCCATGGGCGGCGATGGCTGGTTCCGTGATGGCGGGGCTTGGGCCCGCTTCACGGCCGCCGCCGTCCACGAACGGGCGGCCCCCACCACCTTGATCAGCCGGCCAGATGGTCCAGACGTTCCTGCAGCTTCTGGCGATCCCAGTCGGTGACCACGAACACCTCCTGGGCACTGGATCCCCGCCTGGCCACCACCTTGAATCCGCCCGTGATCGGGGTCGACACCCTCAGCCGCAGGCTTTCACTGCGGCCCCGCACCCGACAAATCACCGCCGGGGTCACGGTGTCGATTCCGCCTTCCCGGGCCAACGCCTTGAGCAGGGGAATCAAGCCCTCGAGATAGGTGCTGTGGGTAATAACCACGCGGCCCATGGTGCTGGCTCAGGCGCGCTCCAGGGGGGCCATCGTCAGCCCCTCGGCGCCAAGGAGTTGGTGGTAATGCTCGGCCTGCTCCTGGGGACCGCTCCAGACCACCGCTGAACCCTGGCCGTCAATACGGTGCGCCAGTTCCCAGGCCCGATCCGGCACCATGCCCGGAATATGGCGCACCAGGCAGTCCACCACGTGCTGAAAGGTATTGACGTCGTCATTGAGCACGATCACCCGGAAGTGGGGATAGGGCTCGCGCAGTTGCTCCCGCTCCCGGGTGCGTTCGGGGGTCAGGGTGGGGGTGGTGCTCATGGCTCAGCGCCGGAAGCCGATGGTCCCCAACCTAGGTACACTGGGTTCCAAAGCACAGAAACCTCATGCTGATCACCCTCGGTTGGGCCTCCCTCGCCGCCATCTTCACCTTCTCGATCGCCATGACGGTTTGGGGACGCAATGGTGATGGCAGCATCAATTTCTGAGTTCGTGCCCAGCACCTCCACCCTGCTGGCCGGGGTGGCTTCGGCCCTGCTGTTGTTTGTTACAGGTGGTGTGGTGTATCTCTCGGCAGTGGATTGGCGCGACAAGCGCCGCCGCGACACCTCCGTGCGCCGCCCTCGCTGAGCCTTGGATGCTCCCTGTTGCAGCCATGGCAAGATCGGCATCGTGATCAAAAGCCAGACGTGCTGATTCCCTTGGGCCTCGTTTGGGCAAGTTTCTTTAACGCCATGCAAAGCGTTGCTGTGGGATGAGGCGTCTGACTTGGCGCTGGCCAACTGCCCTGTTGCGCTTGACGAAACGGGCCCAGCGGTCTGTCTGGCCCCTGAATCCGGGTTTGGCCATGGCCTTGGCTGCTGTGCCCAGGCCTCCCTTGCCCTGGACCAGCTCCCTCATCGTTCTGCTGCTGCTGCTGCCTTCGTTGGCCCTCTGGCGCTGGCCCAGGCCCAGGGCGGCGGGCCTGGAGCAGCTGATGGCCAGCGCCAGTCTGGTTCAAAGTTTCCCCGCCACCCCCGGTCGCCGCCTGCCGGAGCTGTGGCGGCAACGCTTGGGTGAGGGCCTTGGCGAGGCGCTCTGGCAACGCCAAACCCGCCCCTGGTGGCAGATCTGGGGTCCGGAGGGGCAAGGGGGCCCGTTTCTGGTGCTGCAGGCCAGCGGCTGGCCGCCCCAGCTCAGCAAACCGCTGCCGCCCCAAGTCCTGCGGCTGAGTGATCTGATGGTGGTGGCCCCCGATCCGCTGTCGCGCCAATCCCTGGCCGCCAGCCTGAGGCCGCAGCAACGGCGCAGTCGCGGTCTGCACAGCCGCTGCCTGGGGCGACTCAGCGAAGACCAGGCCGTTTTTTGGAATCCCACCGCCCTCGGGGCCATGGTGGGCCCCCTGGCCCCCCTGATGCAGCGCTTTCAGGAAGGTTGTCTGACCCTCAGCCTCGCAGCCAGGGGGTTGAGTTGGCAGGGTGAGGCCACGTCGGTGGATGGCGTGCTGGCCCAGCTGGATACGGAGGTCCCGCCAGTCGCCCCCCTTGCTGAAGCCATGCCCCTGGCCTCCGATGAGTTGCTGCAGGTGCAGGGCGGGTCACTGCAAGATCTTTTGGAAGGGTTGCTATCCAGGCAGCTGATCCGTGAGCCCCTGGCCCTGCGCTATGGCCTCGATTCAGAACGCCTGCGGGGACTGCGCTTCGCCCCTTTCCGCCTGCGGATGCGCCCCCAGCCCCAGGGCCCGTTCCAGGCCTCACTCGAACTCCAGGTGCGCCTGCGGCAGCCTCCCCAAACCTGGCTGCCCGTGCTGCAGCGCCTGGCCCAATCCCTTCGGGAGCAGGGATTCGAGGCAATCCCCTTGGCCCTCGCTGCCGCTAAGCCATCCAGCCCCATCCCAACCACCAAGGCAACGACCCCAGCCAAACCAGCCCCGCCACCCCAGGCCCAGCAAATCCCCAAGCCACCGGTGAATCCCCTGGCCATGGCCTGGAGACGTAGTGATGGGGTGGTGGTGGGGGGCTGGCGCTGGCTTGCGGCCCCCCGCGGACACGATGCGGAGGTGTTGTTCTTCCTGGGGCCGCCGCCAAGCCAGGTGGCGCTGATGCCTACTCAGGCTTTCCCCCAAGAACGCTCCTTACAGCTGCGGGCCAGGCCCCAGGCCCTCGATCAGCTGGGCTTGCTGCCCGCAGAGATGCCCGCCGTGCTCCGGAGCAGTGAACAGCTCTGGACCGTGACCCAACCACTCACGGCCCGAACCGTCTTCGTGCCGGTCAGTCGGCTGCGGGGAGGACT
>CAMDWF010000081.1 GCA_945878795.1 Synechococcus sp. UW140 | reverse complement strand
AACCAGCCACTAAATTCAACGCAACCCATGTCCTGGTCTGACTTCGAGAGAGCCACCAAAGTCAAAGAGCAAACTCTCGC
The DNA here is from genome assembly GCA_945878795.1 of Synechococcus sp. UW140. Taxonomy (GTDB): domain Bacteria; phylum Cyanobacteriota; class Cyanobacteriia; order PCC-6307; family Cyanobiaceae; genus Cyanobium. The sequence goes on along the minus strand of CAMDWF010000081.1, from coordinate 8,476 downwards.
TCCCCAGCGCGATGATCAGATCGGACTGCCCAATCCCTTTTTAAGTCATCTTGAACGTATCGAAACCCCGGAAGCCAGCCGTCATCTGCTTGAAGGAACCCTTGATGTGGGTGAATTCGAAGCCGTTGTGCAAGGGGGAGCCCCATGGCTGTACCAAGGGGCAAACATCCACATGGGCGAACTTCCCGTTGTTGCCTACATCAGCGGACCAGCCCAGGGCCTGATCCAGGCCAGCAATGACCTCACCCTGCTCTTGGGCTACGGCGGTGAAAAGCGGGTGCGCCAGAGGGGTGTGCTTTGGACCTGCCGGGAGAACACTTGCCTGCTGTTGGCATCCAAGTCCAGCTGGAGCTTTGAAAACACCTTGGCGAGCAACGTGGTCTTTCGAATCCACGAAGAAACCCTCAAGCGCAGCGCGATGGCCATGGGCGGTTGGCGGGAGGCGCCGCCCCAATGGCAGGAGCTGATGGACCAGGCCCATGGCTGGCAGATCCCCACGGACGCCCAGGGCCAATCGATGCAGGTGTTCCTTCGGCAGGTGATGGCCATCTCCAATGACCTGCTCGGTTTCAGTCAGACCCTGTTGGATCGGATGCACCTGGAAGACCAGATCTATCGACTCGTGGCGGCGATGTTGATTCCAGAATTACGGCAAGAATCGCCCCACAACCGGCTGCGGCAGCGGCAGGAACATGGCCGCGACGCCTTCGACGAACTGATCGATTACATCCTCGCCAACCTGGGCGAACCCCTGAACCTCACCAATCTCGAAAATCACAGTCATTATTCGCGCCGCACCTTGCAGTACGTCTTTCGCGACCGTTTTGGCTGCACACCCTCCCAGTGGATCCGTAAGCAGCGGCTGGAAATGGCCCACCATCGCCTGCAAAATCCCCAGCCGCGAGACTCTGTATCAGAGATTGCCTTCGCCTGCGGCTACCGCTCGATGAGTCTATTCAGCCTTGACTTTCAACAGCATTACCACATCAAGCCCTCCCATTTATTACGCGAGGGGCTGCGCCGCACCCCCTGAAGCCATCAATTCGCCGCAACAGGCCTCAAACGCCGCCGCCGGATCCTTCGCCTCCCGAATCGGCCGGCCGATCACCAAGGCGCTGGCACCGGCCGCCAGGGCCGCCGCCGGCGTCATCACCCGCCGTTGATCACCCAGGGTGCCGCCACCAGGCCGGATGCCTGGGGTCACCAGGACAAAGGGATGGGGGTGGGTGCCCCTTAGGGCCGCCACCTCCAAGGGAGAACAGACGGCACCCCCCAGGCCAGCAGCAACGGCCAGATCGGCCAAACGCTTGGCATGGGCCGCCAGGGATTCGTCCAAGCCCAGTTCGGCCTCGAAACGCGCTGGATCCCAACTGGTGAGCACCGTGACCGCCAGCAACGTCGGCGGGTCACCCAAGCCCGCCTCAGCGGCTCCCTGCACCGCCGCCGCTTGGGCTGCCTGCAGGGCCTCCTTTCCGGCCGAGGCATGGACCGTGATCAGCTCGGCCCCTAAGCGGGCCGCCGAGCGGCAGGCCCCCGCCATGGTGGCCGGAATGTCGTGAAACTTAAGGTCAAGAAAGACGCGCAGTCCCTGCTCCCTCAGCCGGCGCACCACCTCGGGACCTGCCGCCGTGAACAGTTCCAGCCCAACCTTGACCCGCCTGAGGGCGGGAATCGCCGCCACCAAGGCGAAGGCCTCGGCGCTATCGCCGCGATCAAGGGCCAGGATCAGCAGATCGGCGGGGGGGGGCCCAGGGGGGGCAATAGGAGACTGGGCCAGCACCCTTTAAACACATAGACAGCTCCACGGTAAAAGGTGGTCGCTTGCTGCCAGGCCCCCTAAGCGGCCCATGGCGCCTCAAGGCACCCAGCGTCTTCTCCCACTAGCTCCCGCACCAGGCGGGCGTGGTCGAAGTGGCAGCCAAGGTGGTCCCGGATCGCCAGGGCGTCCCGCTCGGCATTGCCGAGACAGCAGGTGCCCCCCGGCGAGGGGGTCACGTTGAAGCTGAGGCCAGGCCGGGCCGGGATACACACCTCGCCGAGCATCAGCCGGCGGCTCTGGCGATCGATAAGTTGGGGTCTCACCCCGCCATAGCCCTCCGCGAAGCGCAGGTCGTCGAGTTGCAGGGCCGGCACGATCTTGCGCGCATCGGCCAGGAAGAGGCGCCGCCGCAGCCAGGGCACCTCGAACAACAAATTACGAATGATGTAGCTGCGGATATCAGCATCGCCAAACAACTGCCACAACACGGCCAACACCGCCCCATCGAGCCGTAGCACCCGTAGAAATTCCCAGAAAGAAGCGGGGCGGTAGCGCTCCAACAAGGGCAACAGCAGGGCCGTAGGGCCAAAGCGAGTCTTGCCAGGGCTGCGCACATCCGGATCGCCATGGAGGGCAGCGAAGGGCAGCTTGTCGTTTTGCATGGTGTATACCTTGCCACGCAACAAATCAGGAGTGAAGTAGAAACTGCCCGCCACCGGCAAGCACGAATACTCCAACCCATATCCCATCTTCTGCGCCAGCAACAAGCTGTGGGCGCCAGCGTTGACCACCACATGGCGGGCCCGCAACCGGGTCCGGGGCCTTTCCACCTCGCCAGTGGCCAGTTCGACGCGATAGTGGTCGCCCTCGGCTTCGATCTGAATGACGCGGGTGCAAAGACGCACGTCGACGACACGCTCTGGGCCTGCACCGGCTGCGTTTGCCAGCTCCACGAACGACTCCGAGAGGGCCTCGTAATCGACGGCCGTCGGGGACCTGCGGATGCCAATGGCTAGCAACTCCTCCGGCCGCAGAACTCCGTTGACAAGGGCCACCTGGGGTTCCCACGCCGCGATCTGCTGCTTCTCCAGCAGCTCCATGGCCGGGAAGTGGGGGGAAAACAGCTGGAAGCGCTCCCTGAGCAGCTCACATTCCCTCGGGCCCACGGCCAGAACCATCTTGGCAGTTCGAAACACACAGCGATCGCGACGGTCAGGGTCGAGCAGGTCGCCATAGCGGCCGATCATTTCGGCGGTGCGTTGAACCCGCAGCGCCTTCTCCAAGGTGTAGTTGGTCTCGATGTCCCCGCAATGGATGGTCTGGCTGTTGCTGGTGGCCTTGGAATTGACCTGGGCCAGCTGGTCGTAACGCTCCACCAGGGTGATGTGGGCCAGGTCGGTGTAGCGGGCCAGGGTGAACAACAGGGCCGTGCCGCAGACACCGCCGCCCACGATCAACACATCGGTGACGGTTTCGGTGGTAGAGGATTCGGAACGGGGGGAGGCGTCGCTTTTCAAAAGTGGCATGGCCTATCCCTCCCAGCATCGTCCCTGGGGTAGCCGGTCAAACTTGGGCGCAAGCCGTGAGCTATAATGAAATCGTCACGATCATCGAAGATCAGGACAGCGGGGCGATTAGCACAGCGGTAGCGCACTTCCTTCACACGGAAGGGGTCACTGGTTCGAATCCAGTATCGCCCATCTCTTTTTGGTCTCAGACCTCAGGCCAGCGGGCTCCCGTCATACTGATCCCAACATTCAGCTCACGGTTATGGAGTGGCTCCCTTGAGCGGCATTCCGGATCCCCAGCAGACTGCCCCGACAAGCGAAGGGGTCCTGCCCCGGTCAGAACCGATCCCGGAACTGCAAAAGCTTGGCAGCACACTTGCGGCCACTAGGCACCAGCGCGGCATCGAACTTGAACTCTTGGCCGAGCGGTTGCGCGTCGGTGCCTCCCAGCTCAGGGCTCTCGAAAGCGGCGACCATACCCATCTGCCCGAAGGCGTCTTTGTCATCGCCCTGGCGCGAAGGGTGGCCAGTGCCCTTGATCTGAACATCGACGAGGCCGTACAGGATCTTCGTGGCAGCCGCTTGATGGTGCGATCCCAGTCCCGTCCATCCGTGCCACCCGCTCCACCACGGCGCGTCAAGCCCTCCCCCACAGGTCAGCTGCCTCCACGGCGGGAGGGCTCAGGTCCGGGCCAGTTCAACCACAGCAGCCAGGCCCCAGCCCCCTGGCTCTGGGGCCTGCCCCTGGTGCTCGGCGCCCTGGGCCTCGCCGCAGCCTTGGGTTACAACGCCTGGCAGCGTCACTCCCAAGCGGCCCGCCAGGCCCCTACCGCCACCACCGATGGGGACCGGGTGGCCGCTCCCCCCAGCCGCCCAGGGGCCCCCGTCGCTGCCAGCGCTGCCGCGCCCCCAGCAGCAGTACCGTCAAAGTTGCGCCTGAAGTCCTCCGAGCCGAGTTGGATCCAGGTGCGGCAGAGCGATGGCAAGGTGATTTTTGAAGGCACCTTGTCGGGCGAGCAAAACTTTCCCCTAGGCCAAGGGCTTGAGGTTCTGGCCGGTCGCCCCTATGCCGTGCTCGCTGCAGTCGGCGATGGGCCCTCCCGACCTCTAGGCCGGGTCGATGACCTGAGTTGGCACCGTTTCAGCCCCGTAGCCCCGTCTTTTCCCAGTGCTTCCCCCACGGCTGCCCCGACTCCTAAGCCCCAATCTCCGGCACCTGCAGCTGCAGCCCCGTGACCTCCAGGACCACAGGGGCACAGGAAAGCAGGCTCCAGCGTTCCAGGCTCAGGTCTGGATAGGTGCCATCGACCCCCAGCCGGGGCTCCAGGGTGATCACCAAAGAGCCAGAGCCCTCCTGACGGACGGCCAACCCCTCAATCACCGCCTCGGGACGACGATCCAGGGCCGCCGCCAATCGCAAGAACAAAGCTAGAGACGTGACCGTCCGGCGCTCATCCCGGCCCTCAATCAATTGCCAGGATTCATGGCGCTTCTTGGGCAGACTGCGCCGGTGGTAGCGGGCGATGGCCGCCACCATCAGGTGCTCCAACTCCGAGTAACCCAGCAGTTCACCGTGCCTAATCAGATACCAGGTGTGCTTGTGGTAAGCCCCCACATTCACGTATTTGCCACAGTCGTGCAGCTGGGCCGCCGCCCAGAGCAACAGACGCCCCTTGCCATCGTCATGGTGTAGCCAGCCACGGGTCTGGTCGTATAGCGACAGGGCCTGGGCCGCCACCCGGTCTGCCCGCTCCGGATCCACGCCATAGTTGCGGGCTAGATATCGCACCGTGCGCTCGCGAATCGTGCTCTGAAATGCAAAGCGGTCGCCGAGCAGGTCGTTGCGCAGCATCCAGTCCACGATCAGGCCCTCCCGCAGGGCCCGGTCACACACCACCAGTTCCTGGGCCCCGAGCATCCGCATCGCCGTCTGCAGAATCAGGGCCCCGGGCACAATGATTTCGGCCCGTCGCTCGTTGATCGCCGTGAGTCCGCGCCGCTGCTCCGGCGTCATGACCTGGAGTTTGGTGATCAACTGGTCAATCCGCTCCCGGCTGAGGCGATAGCCCTGTAACTTTCGCGGCGGTTTGGAATCCTCCGCCGCCGCCAGGGAAGCCAGGGCCATCGCCGTGCCGCTGGTGGCCACCAGGAGGGGGTTCTCGCCGGGCCGCAGGGCCTGGCCCACCTGGACCACGGCAGGATCCAACGAGCCTTGAATGTAGGCCTGCAAAAAACTGCGCCTGCCGGAGGGCAGGGGATCCTGCTGGCAGAACTCCCGCTGCAGCCTCACGGCCCCGATGCGGGTGCTTGTCAAGACCCGCGCATCACCGCCATCGGCCAGGATCAACTCAGTGGACCCCCCGCCGATATCCAAAATTAGATGGGGCTTGTCCCCAAAGGTCATACCGGAAAGCACCCCCAGGTAGATCAGGCGGGCCTCCTCAGGACCGCTGATCAGGTCCACCGTCAGGCCAAGCTGATCGTGCAGCGCCTGCACAAATTCCCGCCCATTGGGGGCCTCGCGCACGGCGCTGGTGGCCGCGGTGACGATCTGCTCTACCCCATGGCTCTCGGCCAAATCGCGGCAGTGGCGCAGGGTGAGAAAGGCCCGCTCGATGGCTGCGGCACTGAGATCGCCACTGTTGGGATCCCGCTCTCCCAGCCGGGTCGTGGACTTCTCCGCCACCACCACACTGAAGCTGTGCAAGTCCGGATTGATGGCAGCGATTAACAGGTGGATCGAGTTGGTGCCAATGTCAATCGCCGCCACCCGCCGCTCGCCGCTGGCAGGGTGTGGCGCCTCGGACAAGGGAGCCTGTGGGGAGGCCATCGGAATCGGCACCGTTTGGCGGCGTCACTTTGCCATTGAAGCGGTCAAGATGTCCCGAACTAGGGTGCCGCCAGCACCGCCAGGGGACCATCAGCCATGGCCAGGACGGCTCCAGGGCCCTTACAACGGGTCCGCGACGGGTTCGAACTGTTGCGCTGGAACCATCCCAGCGGCAGGCTGATTCTGTTGATTCCGGCTGGCTGGGCCCTCTGGCTCAACCCGGCATCACCGCCCTCGCTGCCCCTGTTGGCCTTGATGGTGCTTGGCGGCTTGGCGGTAAGCGGTGCCGGCTGCGTCGCCAACGACCTCTGGGACCGCCGCATTGATCCCCTGGTGGAACGCACCCGAAAGCGGCCCCTGGCCGACGGACGGGTAGGGGTGCCGACCGCCTTCGCCCTGCTGGTCGCCTGCCTGGTGGTCGCCCTGCTGGTGGTCCTGGCCCTGCCCCCCCAGGGCCGGCTGCTGGCCCTGCCCTTGGCCCTGGCGGCCCTACCCCCCGTGCTGCTTTACCCCTCCGCCAAGCGCTGGTTTGCCTTGCCCCAGCTGGTCCTGGCCTGCTGCTGGGGCTTTGCGGTGTTGATTCCCTGGGCCACCGCCAGCGGCGAACTCGCTGGAGCGGCCCTGGGCCTCACCTGGTTCGCCACCCTTTGCTGGAGCTTCGGCTTCGACACGGTCTATGCCATGAGTGACCGGGAGGACGACCGACGCCTCGGGGTGCGGAGCAGCGCCCTCACCCTGGGCCGCCATGCGCCGCTGGTGGTGGCCTGCTGCTACGGCCTGACGGCCGGGGCCCTGGCCACAGCCGCCTGGCTGCGGGGCATCGCCATGCCGGAATTCTGGCTTCTCTGGATCGCGGCAACCTGGGGGATGCAACGGGAGGTGTCGATCCTGAGGCGCCCAGATCTGCCGCAGGCCGCCTACGGAGTGCATTTCAGCCATCAGGTCATGCTGGGGGCCCTGCTGCTGCTGGCGCTGATCGTGCCGCAGTGATCCCCTCGCTTTCCGAACACCATGGCTGCTCCCCTGAGCCATCCCAAACCGCTCCGCTCCGGTGACCGGGTACGCCTGGTGGCGGCCAGTTCGGCCCTTGAAGGGGGCGAACGGCTGCAGCGGGGCATGGACGTACTGCGCAGTTGGGGATTGGACGTGGAAGAACGGCCCGAACTGGTGGGGCGACGCTGGGGATTCCTGGCCGGCGAAGACCACCATCGGGCCGCCGACCTCCATACCGGTGACCCAAACAGTCAGGAAGGGGCGGCCTTATTGGCCTGTGTCCGGGGCGGCTGGGGTTCGGCGCGGCTCCTCGAGCAGAACCTCCCCGACCACAACGCCTGGTTGCTGGGCTTTTCGGACGTCACTTCCCTGCTGTGGGAACGGCTGGCCCGGGGGCGAGGGGGCGCCATCCACGGCCCCCTGGTCACCACCCTTGCCGACGAACCCGCCTGGAGTCAGGACCGTTTAAGGGCCCTGCTGTTCGGTGAACCCCTCCCGGACCTGGAGGGGGAAGGCTGGCAAAGCGGCATGGCGGCCGGTCCCCTACTGGCCGCCAACCTGACCGTGGCCACCCACCTGTTGGGAACCCAGCATCTGCCAGATCTGCGGGGCGCCATTTTGGTGCTCGAAGACGTGGCAGAAGCCCCCTACCGACTGGAGCGAATGCTGACCCACTGGCGGCTCTGCGGCGCTTTACAACAATTGGCTGGAATCGGCTTCGGCAACTTCCGCGACTGCGTCGACCATGACCGCAGCGACCAACCGAGCCACCACTATTTCACGGCCGAACAGGTGTTACGCGAGCGCACCGCCGACCTGGGCATACCTGTGGTGGCCCAACTCCCGGTAGGCCATTGGCCCGGCAATGGGGCCCTTCCCCTGGGCAGCCTGGCCAGGCTGGACGGACGGACGGGCCGTCTCAGCTTGGCCGATTCCTGAGGACATCCAAACTTGGCAGCGGCGGCACGGTGCGGGCACTGCCATCACGGTTGCACTCATAGGTGGGGGAAAGAATTTCCACATCGGCCTCGGCAAAGGCATCCTGAATCGCCGCAAGTAAATCGGAAAGGGTTTCCCGATAGGTCATTACATCCTTGACGCTGGCATTGAGCTCATAACTGATATTGAAATCATTGAGGGAGATCTGCAGCACAAATGCTTGGGGATCGGCCGCAATGCCCGGTACCGATTGGGCCGCCTTCAACAGAAGCGCATGCACCTGGCGCCAAGGAACGTCGTAGCCGATGGTGATCGTGGTCGCCAGCGCCACGGGTTTGGCAATTTCCCGGCGCGAAAAACTAAAATTGACAATCGATGCACTAATCACCGTAGCATTAGGAATACTGACCAATTCGTTACGTGGTGTCTGGATGCGAGTCACCAGTA
>CAMDWF010000080.1 GCA_945878795.1 Synechococcus sp. UW140 | reverse complement strand
TGTATGGCGACCAGGTGATTGCCAGCGAACGGCTGCAGGTGCCCCACCCGCGCTTGGCGGAGCGCTCCTTTGTGCTGACGCCCCTGGCTGAAATCGCTCCCGACTGGATCGAGCCCACCAGTGGCAAGACGATCAGCGAGCTGGCGGGCCAACTGGGTGGGGCAGGAATTCTAGAGCGAATCGCATAAACGGATCAAAACCGAGCTCAGCGACTATGAACAATAATCAGCCACAATATGACGCTCGATACAATCGCTAACCAGGCGTTCGGTAAAATTATTCAGCGGATAGCTGAGGGCTTGCTCGGGTGGCAACCAGGCCCACTCGACGATTTCCTCATTGGGCACCACCTCGGTGTTAGCGGAAAAAGCAAAATAATTGATCAGGACAAAATGGGCGGGGACATGGAATTGGGAATCCAGAATCGCCTCTTGCAGTAGGGCGAAACGCACCTGCTGCAGATCAAGGGCCACCTCCTCGCGAAACTCCCTCAGCAAGGCCTCCTGCAGGCTTTCGCCCCAATCGAGCTTGCCACCGGGCACGCCCCAGGTGCCGCGCCACTTGGTCGTGCGCACGATCAACACCTCGGCCTTGGGGTTCACCACCAAGGCCCCAACGGTGCAAAGGGGGCGGGGCGGGGGAAGGGGCTGATTCAAGCGTTGATCTGGGCGACGGCCCGCATGGCGGCGGCGGCGGCCTCATCAATATCTCCTTCCTTGCCGGCCAGGGTGAGGCGGCCAAAGGCTCCCACCGCTTTGACATCAACCACCGTGATATTGGAGGACTTTTCGGCTTCGTTGGCGGCAATCAAGACATAGCCAGCCGGTTCCGTCTCCAAGATAAACATGCTCATGCCTGCTTGAATCATCGAACCGCGGCGGTTGAGCCGATTGATCAATACGGCGTGGTCAGGAGTAATGGAATAGATGATTTCCGTCCAGGTGACCTCGCAGCGACTGCGCTGGTCGATGCTGCTGCCAATCGCTTCGAGCACCACCTCACCGGAGTGGAGCACATTGCTCTGGTCGCGGTGATACATGGCCAGGGAGCCAAAGGCCCGCTCCACCACCATCTGGCCCAACCGCACCGTGCTGGCCTTGAGGGCAATGTCGGTGACCCGGTGGACCGCCATGCCGGGGGAGACTTCCAGCCAGAGGCAAGCGTCACCGGGAATGGGCAGGAAGCCCTGGGAAACGGTGCCCATGTAGGCCGCCAGCTGGGGCTGCAGGGAATCGAGAAAGACGTAGGTGCGCAGTTCGATGGACTGCACGTGGCTGTTCAGGCGCAGCCGGTAGCCGTCGGTGTCGGTGGTGATGACGCAACTGGCGCCACTTTCCCCTTGAGTGCCGCCGATGTCGGTGCCGGTGATCGGAGGGCGACCCAGTTGCAGCGATTCGCGGCGGCGACCCAGGGCGCGATTTTCGCTGCTCTGGGGCAGGGAAAGGCCGCTGGCGCGGCGGGGGCGGTTGCTGGAGGCGGTCACGGCACTCTCATAGGGCGTTCACAGCAGCCGAGCCCATGCGACAGCGGCGATCCTACGGGTCCATAGGTGCTGGGGCCCCCACATAACGGCCGCTTTGGTGCCTGCAGCGACAGCCCATCAATCAGCTCTCGCTATTAAAGAGATCATCACGGCCAATCAACCCATGCTCACCCCCAGCACGCGCCTTCGCCTCCAGGCCATTCTCGAACGAATTGGCTCCGATCAACCCGTCTCCCTTCAGGAGCGGATTTATGTGCAGAAGTTTGCCGATCGTGACCAGGGAGTGGCGAGTTGGCTGCTGAAAGCCAGGCGTCGCCAACAACAACAAACTCCCGCCGATGGGGTGGAGCAGCTCTTGAGCGACCTGAACCTGGGCACGGCGGATCCGGATCGGACTTTCCGCCACGGCGACGACCTCGAAGGTTGGTTTGGCGGAGCGCCGGGCTGGGTGCGCCGTAGTTAGGGCATGGGCGTTAGTTCATGGGCCTGAAGTCATGGGCGTTAAGTCATTGGACTTGCCGCCCGTGCGATAGCCGGTACCGTCCGACCAGTTACGCCAAGACGTTATGGCTCGCCCCCCCATGGAAGCCGCCCCGGCCCGATCTCTCCAGGGTGACAAGGAGTCTTCGGTCCTGCCGGAATGGATGGCCCAGGTGGCCCAAGGCGTCCAACCTGATCAGGCCCTGGCCTTGATCGGCCTCGGCTGGATTGGACGGCTCGGAGCCGAAAACCAGGCCCCTTGGATCTGGAATGGGGAGGAAGATGGGGGCGGCGCCGACCTGAACGCCCTGCGCCAGCGGTTGGAATTGGTGGACCTGGCCCTGCGCACCTCCGCGCCCCTGAGTACGGCGGAAGTCACCCAACTTTTGGGGGCCCGTCCAGGGGCTGCGGTCGTCGAGCGGGGCGGATTGGTGGCGCGCCGTTCCGGTCGCAACGTCTGGAAACTGAGCCGCAGCGAACAGCCAAAGGACCAGCCCAGTGGATCGTTTCAAGAGAGTTGGCGGCGGCGCCTTTGATGGGCCCTGCTGCTGGCCCGGGTTGAACCCGGCCAGCATGGCAACCACAGCTTGTGTACATTCACACAATTGAATCGGGGCGCCAATGGGGTCAAGCGCAGCTTCTGGCCCGGATCAACAAGGGGAAACTGACCTGGATGAGGGGGACTCGGGCGCCGCTTCCCGTCGCGCCTGCAGCTCCAGCCGCAGCGGCAAGGTGATGCTCTCCTGCTGGATTCCCGCTGCCCAGCGCCTGGAGCTCGATCGCCTTTGGGCCAGCCAGGGTCTGCGGCCCCACGGTCGCGCCCAGCAGGGCATGGAAGCAATGATCGCCGCCTACCTCCAGAGCCAAAGGGGGCAATGAGCATGGCCATCCGGGGCCCCTCTGGCGATCACGATCAGCACGACCACCAGCACCATGGCGACCACCAGCACGGAGAGGGCGCCAAAAACGCCTCCCGCGCCTTTGGTTGGAGCATTGTGCTCAACAGCCTGCTCACCGGGGTGCAACTGGCGATCGGACTGGCCTGCGGCTCCCTCGCCCTGGTGGGCGATGCGCTGCACAACCTGGGGGATGTGGTGGGGTTGGGGCTGGGGTGGGGAGCGGAAAGGCTGAGTCAACGCCCCCCCCGGGGTCGCTTCACCTATGGCTTTGGCCGCAGCACCCACATGGCCTCGCTCCTCAATGGGCTGCTGATTTTCAGCGCCGGGGCGGTGGTGGTGGTGGAAGGCCTGCAGCGGCTCTGGCAGCCGGTGCCGCTCCAGAGCGGTCCCGTGGCGGTGGCGGCCCTGGCCGGCATTGTGGTGAATCTGCTGTCGGCGCGGCTTTTTGGCCATGGGCACCACCATGACCTCAACCAAAGGGCCGCCGTGCTGCACCTGCTCAGCGACGCGGCGGTCTCGCTGGCCGTGCTCACAAGTGCCCTGGTGGTGGGTGCTACGGGCTGGCTGAGGCTGGACGGTCTGACGGCCATTGGCGTCGGCATCGCCGTGATGGCAAGCGCCTGGGGCCTGTTGCGTGAGGCCATTGCCGCCAACCTGGACGCCATTCCCGCCGGGGTGGATCCGGAGGCCCTGCGGCAAGCGTTGGCAAGCCTGCCGGGGGTTCTGGAGGTGCGCGACCTGCATGTCTGGGGGGTGAGCAGTTCCCGCACCGCCCTGACCGTGCACCTGCGGCGTCGCCTGGATGCCACTCTCCCCAGCCGGGCTTTTTTGACCCTGGCGCGGCAACGGCTGGCCCAGTTCGGGATCGCCCACAGCACTTTGGAGGTGGAGGAAGGGGAGGCTGGTGCCGATTAAGCCACCATTGGGCTGACGGCCTTGGCTGGTGGACCATGCCCGTCAGTGCGCAGGATTCCTACCTGGACGCTCAAGACAGGGCAGTTTTGGGGCGACCACAGTCTTCCCAACCCTGCAGCAGGGTCGTCAATTCCTGCCGCAAGGCCTCAAGGCCCGTCAGGCGCCCCTGGATTTCGTCGCGCTTGTCCTGGATCAAGCGGCGCAATGAATCACAACTACAGACTCCCACCCGGCGGGCCGCCAGAATCGCTTTGATGTCGACCAGGGGAATTTCCAGGGCCTTGAGGGTGCGAATCAAAGACAGTTCGGCGTAGACCGCCTGATCAAACAGGCGGTAGCGGCCTTCAGTGCGACTACTGGGGAGAATCAAACCTTCGTCGCTGTAAAAGCGAATCGTTTTGACTGGCAAGCCCGAGCGCCGGGCCACCTCGCCGATGCGCAGCCCCGCGCTGGCCTTGGCCGCCGCCGCAGGAACAGCAGGGGGTTTGCCAGGGCGCGGGGCTGGAACCATGGCGGGACTCTCGAGTTGCTGGAGGTCCAGCCTAGGGCTGGGGGTCGGCGGCCAGCAGGGCCTCGACGCTGGCCACCTTGTCCTCCAGGGCCTGGTCGTGATCGATGCGGCTGTTGATGTGGACGGTCGTGAACAGGCGGGGACAGCCCATGGCGTGCAGGGCCTGGTGACAGGCCTCGATGGCCGCGAACACCTCCGCCCACTCCCCCTCGATGGCCGTGCCATTGGCGTGCAGCTGGATCTTGAGACCGGTGGCGCTTAGAACCCGTTCGCAAGTGGCGACGTAGGGCGCCAAATGCACTCCCACACCGACTGGCACCACACAGAGATCGACGATCACTTTCATTGGCTTGTGATAATAATCCCCCCCATTATTCGCCATCAGAGTCGTTTGCTGAAAGGGGTGGTGGCACTGAAGGAGAGCACAATGCCCCCCTGGGGCGCTCTTCCATGGCCACCCCCAATCGCCGGCGCGCGCCACGCCCGGCTCGCGCCGAAGACAGCCTTGTCGCCGCCCTGATCGCCCAGATGGAAGCCGGCACCACCCCCTGGCGACGCCCCTGGGACCCCCAGGGGGGCGGCCACCACGTCAATCTGCTCAGCGGCAGGCCCTACCGGGGTGCCAACCCGATCCTGCTGAGCCTCGGTCTGCACCGCCGCGGATCCTCGCTGCCCTACTGGTGTGGCTTCGTGGAGGCCCAAGGCCTGGGCCTGGCACCACGGCGCGGCAGTCGGGGGGTTGCCATCCTGAGGCCCCTGGGGCAGGGGCGCCCGGCAGGTGAGTCGGGCGGGCCAGGGCAGAGCAGCTCCCCGGCGTCAGCCCAAGGCCCCGGGATCCAGCCGGCTTCTGGGGCTGCCAGCGCTGGCTCTGACAACACTGACGCCCAAGATATGGACCCCCACAAGGCTGGGGCCACGGCCTGGGTGCGTTATCGCCCCGTCACCGTCTTCAATGCCGCCGACCTGGAGGGGGAAGCGGAGGCTAAGGATCGCCTTTGGCGATTGATTGAGCAGCGCCGCGCCATGGCGTCAAAGCAGCAGCGACCCGAAGTCGAACGGCTCGCCGCCGCCGCCTCAATCTTGGGCCATTGGCCCGTGCCCGTTAGCCATGGTGGCGACCAGGCATGTTATCTGCCCCAGAGCGATCGGATCCTGCTGCCCCACCGCCAGGCTTTCCATTCGGCCGCCGCGCTCCATGCCACCTGGGCCCATGAAGCGCTGCACAGCACCGGCCATCCGAGCCGCCTGGGGCGCGACCTGGCGGGGGCCTTCGGCAGCGACGCCTATGCCCGCGAAGAGCTGGTGGCCGAGCTGGGGGCGGTGCTGCTGGGAGATCGATTGGAAATCGGCAGCCCGGTCCAGAACCATGCCGCCTACCTGCAGCACTGGATCACGTTGCTGAAAACTACGCCGGCGTTGCTGTTGAAGCTTCTAGGCGAGGCGCGCCAGGCGGCGGATCTGATCTATCCGGAGCAGGCGAGCCAAGGGCCGGCTCCCAGCCAGGGGGACGAGAGCGACTGACAGGTAGGCAAGCAGGAACTGGACCACCCATGGCAATCCAAGGCCAAGGCAGCTGGTCCCCGCCCTGGGAATCCGATGCGGTCCTCAGCCGAGCAACCAACGCGCCATGGCACCCAGTTGGCCCACGATCCCTTTGCCGCTGATGGCCTCGCCGATCAGGGCGGCGAGGAAGCCCAGCATCGCCGCCCGACCATTGAGCAGTTCCACCGCCGCCAAAGCGCCCTTGTTCCAGGGTCGTTGGGTGGTGAGGCCCTCGCCGAATCTTTCCACCGGCTCATAAAGGTATTGATCGTCGGGGGTGTCTGGGGTCACAGAGGTGCTTCGGCAAGGGCGCACCCTAAAACGAAGCATCCAGCAGCATCCCCTTGACTCTCCCGCAAGGGGAGCCGTCAAGCTCAATGCCTTGGTATGGGCATGGGCATGGCGTTGCACAACCTGGCTCCCTTGTCCATGGGTAATCCTTTGCTCAAAAGGATCCTGCCCGCAGTGGTGGCAGGCCTGCTGGGGGCAGTCGGCTTGACCTTGGGCCCCCAGGGCCGGGCGCAGTCGATGCCAGCGCCAGAGCTGACGGCCCCAGCTGGCCAGCCCATGCAGCCCAATCACCACCATCACAACCACAACCACAACCACAACATCGGCCCCACAGGCCACAACCATGAGCTGGGTCCTGCGGGCCGTAGCTATGACCTGCGCTGGCTCGACGCCATGGTGCAACACCACACCGGCGCCCTGCGGATGAGCCAATACGTCTTTGATATAGGCGTGCCCGGAGTTGGGGCCTTGGCGAAGGAGATCTGGCGGGATCAGGCCCGGGAAATCAAGGCCATGGGCCAATGGCGCAAGGCCTGGTATCCGGAGGCGCCGCTATATCCGGTGGCCCTGGCGCCGGGTGGCGACCCGGACACGATGGCCGGTCTGATTCGTATTAATGAGACCCAGATCGCAGCGATGCGCATGATGGAGTCGACCCCTGACCGGGACAACCGGGTTTCTTGGTTTCTCGAGGGCATGCTGAAACACCACGGCGGAGCGCTGCTGATGGCCCACGATGCCCTCGCCAAAAGCCGCAATACCGACCTGCGCCGCCTGGCCGCCGCCATCATCGTGGCCCAGAGGCGCGAAATCATCCAGCTCAGACGCATGCTCAACCATGATGGATTGAACAGACCCGAGTATTACCGCTACGACTCGCTCTTCTCCCCCAGTTGAGCCTTTATTACCCCCATTCATCGTTGTTGTTATTCCATGCCCGCCGCCCGCTCCGCCCGCAGGGCCCTGACCGCCGCCGCTGAGAAGCGGGCCCCACAACAGCAAAGCAGAGAAGGACCTCCCCGCGGGAGAGGCCCCCGGAGGAACAGGCCCTCAGCGTTGGCCAAGGCGGCGCCGCAGCCGCCGGCTCCACCCCAGCGCCGCCGCCGCGCCAGCCAGGGGCAGGGGGCCTGGAACCGGGGCGAACTGAAGAGCGCCAATGTTGCGCAGGCCCCGGGTGGTGCGGGGATTGCCCAGCACATCGACGCTGATCACACTGCCATCGATGGGGCTGAGCAGTTGGTTGGCGCCATCGGCAGCGGCGATCTGGTTGATCAGGGGGCCAGTGGGGTTGGGATAAGCGCCATTGGGTAGGGGCAGATAGGCCGTCACGCCACCACCGAAGTCTTCAAGCACCAGAGGCAAGCCCGCAGTGAGCAGGTCGAGATTATCCAAGAGAGTTTTCAGGCTCGCCGCGCTCTGGTTGGGAGTGGGTTGGATCCAGACCGAATCCAGGGCGACGATGTCGCCGCCGGAGGCGTAGCCGAGGGCAGCTTCTGAATAGGAGTTCACGCCCTCAGGAATCAGGTCCGTATTCAACAGTGAGACAAGACTCTGCTTGAGTGTGATCTTGCCGCCGTTAAAAGCTGTGAGCGGCTTACCGGCGCAGTCGTAGGGATTGTTGATGCAATAGGCGGAGTTGTGGTCAGTATTGTCAATAGCGTCCTGAAGAATCGAGGAGGCGGTGATGTTGAGTTCACCGCCCGCGAACGCCTGGAGCCGTTGAATATCAGAGTTTTGAACACTGTAAACATCAACCAGGCTGTTGACCAGATTCATAACTCCAGCCTTGGTGTCATCGGCGATGGAGAGTCCACCGGATTGGGTGATGATTGAGGACACCACATTGGCCACACCACCACTCCAGACCACGGCCCCGGCGGCGCTGGCTGCACGGTTGATGGTGCTGCCCACCATGTTCAACGTGGCATTGCTGCCAGCAATGGCCCCACTCCAGGCCGCTCCGATGGAATCGAGCTCAGGGTTGATGCGATCCAGCACCACGTTGGTGAGATTGAGCACCGAGTTATCGAGGGCCTCAAACACCTAGCGACCTGCGGAGCCATAGCTCACGGTGTTGCGGGCCGTTGCCCCGGTGAGGGTGGCGGTGGCGCCATTGCCGAGCTGGAGATAGCCATTGAGGCCATCGATGCCGAGCTGGTCGATGCTGACGTCAATGCCCCCTGTCACCTTTGCAAAGGAAAAGGCCTGCTGGGTCAACAAATCCATCCCCAACGGTGGACCCTGATAGACGTCCACGCTGAATTTGTCGTAAACGGTGCCACCGCTGCTAATAAAACTGGGGGTACCCACCAAGGTGGCCCCACGGCCCTGGATCGCCAGATTGTCGCTGATGGTGGACAGCCAGTCGCTTGTCTGGGGGGTGGCCGCATCGACATCGATAGCCAGTCCGGCAGCGATGTCAATGGTGTCAAGTCCAGGGTTGGCATTGGCCTGGGCCAGGGCCCAGGCGAAGCTGTTGACAACTCCACTGTCGCCCCAGCTGGACTGGGTCACCTGATAGGTGTTGGCCCGTGCCGCCCCCGTTGGCCCAAGGC
>CAMDWF010000079.1 GCA_945878795.1 Synechococcus sp. UW140 | reverse complement strand
GATTGGTTGGTGGGGGCGGCTGGGGCTGGCGGCGTCAACCCCATCGGCGGGGCGATTGGTTGGCTGGCCCTGGGGGGGCTGGCGCTGCTGCGGCGCCGTTGGTGGTCTTGAATGCGCTTGAAGAATGGCCCTGCCCTAAGGGCGCCCTGCGGTGGCCATCTGGCGTTGGCCTTGCAGGGGGGCATGCAGGCAGTCATCCAGTTCTGCCAGACCAAAATCCCTTTGCAACAGAGCCATCACGGTGCGGCCGAAGTCGGAGGGATTGATTTCGAAGGCTTCGAGGCAAATGCGCCCGAAGGTTTTACCCATCGGTTC
Source organism: Synechococcus sp. UW140 (assembly GCA_945878795.1). Lineage (GTDB taxonomy): Bacteria > Cyanobacteriota > Cyanobacteriia > PCC-6307 > Cyanobiaceae > Cyanobium. Next base: position 8,389 of record CAMDWF010000079.1, on the reverse strand, counting down.
GGGATTCCAGAGCAGCTTGCGGGCATGCCAGGGCATCATGCTCATCGGGTCGTAGCCCTGCTGCAGCAGTCCGGTGTCGAAGGCGTACTGCTCTAGATGGGTGTGGGGTTGCAGGCCGATGAAGAAGATGGCGGGCTCCACCTTATCGGCACCAAAAATCGCTTCCAGCTCGCGGTGGTAGGCCACGGTTTGGCGGATTGTTTCAGGGCTCTCGTCGATCACATTGAACGAATAGTTCACCGAGATGTGCTCGCGGAAGCCGGCGCGGGCCAGCAGGCGGCAGTTTTCGAGCACGGTGCGCAGGTTGTAGCCCATGCGCATCTTGCGCACCAGTTCTTGGGAGCCGGAGGTGATGCCGATTTCGAAATAACTCATGCCTGTGGCCACCATCAGCTCGGCCAGCTCGGCATCGAGGTTGTCGGCGCGGATGTAGGCCGCCCAGTGGATGTCGTCCATGCCGGCGGCCAGGATGGCCCGCAGCAGATCTTTGGCATCGTCGATGTAGCGCCGGGCGGGGATGAACTGGGCATCGGTGAACCAAAAACCGCGTACGCCCCGGTCGTAGAGCTGGCGCATCTCGGCCACCACCTCTTGCACCGGATTGACCCGCACCGCCTTGCCTTCGATGACGGTGTAAACGCAGTAGCAGCAGTTATGGGGGCAACCGCGTTTGGTCTGCACGCCCACGTAGAAATCACCGCCGTGCAGATACCAATCCATCTGGGGCCAGATCGATGCGATGTAGCTGTAATTGCAGGCGGTTTTCTCCAACGGCAGGGGGGCTTCATGGATGAGACCCGGCCGGGGCGGTTCACCCACCACGTAGCAGCGCTGCTGCTGCAACGACTCGCCGCGCAGCATCGCCTCCAGCAGCAGTTCGCCTTCGCCTACGGACACCACCGTGCCCCGGGGCAGCCAGCGGCCCAGCTGCTCGTAGAAGACGCTGACGGCACCGCCGCCGAGCACCACCCGGGCAGTTGGCTGGTGGCGCCGCGCCCAGCCCAGGCCGCGGCGGATCAGGATCATGTTGCGCAGCAGCTCGCCGTAGTAGGCGCCCATCAGCTTCAGGCCCCCCAACGCCCCGCGCAGGCGCCGCAGGGGATTGCGGGCGTAGAAGACCTCGAAGGAATGTTGCAGGGGGTTGCCACCGCGGCCATCGACGGGGGCGTAGATCTGGATGTCGCGCCAGGAAAACAGCAGCAGGGTGGGGCGGAACTGGTCGATGGCCTGGCGCAGCGCCGCCTTGCCATCGAGGGCGGGCAGCGCCGCCAGATCGAGCAGCTGCTGCTGCAGGCCAGGGAACTGTTTGTGCAGGTGGTCGGCCAGGTAGATGGGGCCGATCGGAAAGATGGGGTTGCAGGGCAGGCGCACCAGCAGCAGCCGCTGATCGCCGGTGGGCACGGGTTCAGCCAAGGATCGGGGCCCTTCTCAAGCTGGGACGCTAACAAGCCTGCTGGCGGTGGCGTTGGGTTGTCTCAGCATCCAGGGGCGCAACGGCGAATCCAGAACGCCAATCTGTTAGTGAAGACATGCGTGGGGCGCAAAAAAAGGCCCAACTGGCGAAGCAGTGGGCCAAAGAAATAAAGGTAGACTTAAAAAATTATGATATTGGTGGGAGCCACACTAGGACTACCGGTGAGCGTTGCGATGGTAACACCAGCATTTCCGGTGTTAAGACCATCAGCGTCATAAGTCAATACCCCACCGGTGTATAAAAAGGTTGGCACACTAGTGATGTCTCCAGAGTTGCTACTGAAGTTGGCGCCAGTCAGGGTACCAGTTGCAATATTTCCGAAAGTTGAACTTCTAAATGCAAAACGATCATCAGCGGAATTAAAGTTCGTGATGGTGTCGCCACCTTCACCCGGACTGTAATATAAAAGTGTATCGTTATCGGTGTCAGAACCAACATCGATTGTATCACTACCGTCACCTCCGATGATCCAATCGGCACCAATATCTGCATTAATTGTATCGTTGCCAGCACCACCGCTTATCCAATTGGCTTCACCAACCGAGTCACTAATGGTGTCAGCAAACCTTCCACCGGCTTTAAAGTTGGTGAAATCTGCGGGACCAAGGGCGCCTGCCGTAACGCTACTGGAACTATTGCCAGATATACTTACGGTTGAAGTAGTATTTATCCCTGAATCGTCGTTCACAATGGCTAATCCATAGCCAGTAAAGGTATTGGCAAGAAAAGATGAAATAGGAATCATGCCTGCAAGCGATGCAGTAGAGCTAGACTTTTGAGTAAATCTAATTCCCGGCCCACCAGAAATTGTGTCAAAATTATTCATGTTTATTGAAATAGTAGATATATTTCCTGCCAAGTCAAGGTAAGAACCATTTTGGAAGTTGTTAGATTGAATAGTGGCGTTAACACTTTCAAGTCGGTTACTATTTGCTCGTACGGTTCCATCTCCAATAAAAGTATTATAGCCTACGGTGTAAGTGCCGCGTTTGGTTCCACTATATGGCATAGTAGCAAAGTGAAATGAGCCTCTACTGTATCCGCTCTCATTAAAAGTATTGCCTAAGCTAGCATTACCAATGCTGCCTAAAACTACAGTCCCTCTATTATTCCAACTTTGCAGAAATGAAGCAGTACCATTCTGACCGCTAATCGAAATGGTTGACTTCGTAAGAGTTAAGTTTGCAAAGGATGAAGTGGTAGTAGTGGAAGGGTCAAAAGATGACAAGGACATGTAGACGCCACCATTGCCCTGCCAGCCTGCGTGGGTGCCAGTAATTAGCAGGTTGTCAAGTGTGTAGGTTCCCTTGGTAGCCCTGAGAATTGCGTTGCCGTCACCTGCAGAATAGCTAAGCGTAAGATTTTTAACTCCAGTAGGCCCGAAGGGACCATCTATGTTTTCTTGATAAATGCGTGTATTCTGGATGGTTGCGGTTCGAACTGGGTTGCTTACGGCACTATCACCACTAATGGTATAGTTGCTAGTTCTAGTAAGGGGTGTATAGCAAGTGAATTTGGCTAGAGTTGTGATGGAAGAATAAGTTTGACCCGTAGTAAGGAGAACTGTAGATCCACTGGTCGCATTTTGAATTGCTGTCCTCAGGCCTGAGGCATCGTCTGGGGTGAAACTGGCCATAACTCTGAATACTCGGTAGTTTGAATTTCACCTCAAACGTAGCAAGGACTGCAGCAGCCACGCCAAACAAAAGGCTTACTGATAAAAAGCGGTCAAATCATAAGTTTAACTTATCTAGCAAGCCGTTGTCTCGGCGGCTATGGCCTGCTCGGCCCCAGGGCAAGCTGCTGCGGCCGTGTCAGAGCTACACCTTTTTAGCAGTTTGGCGCCGCAGGGTGCCTTGGCCAGGCATGGGGGCGTTTTGGCGGCCAGCGCTGTGATGGCCCAGACTTTGCTGCCAAAGCGGTGGCTTGGGGAGACGGCGTGGGTGATTCCAGCCGAGGGGCGCTTGGGTTGAACTGGCCTGCTGGGCTGCTGCTGCTGTGGCTGCTGGCCCTTGGCTTGGCTTTTATCGGGCTGGGTTCTGTGCCCTTGCGGGATTGGGATGAGGGCATCGTCGCCCGGGTGGCCCTGGAACTGGCCAACGGCCCCTGGCCCCAGCAGCTGTTGCCCACCTACTGGGGCGACGCCTACCGCAACAAGCCCCCCGGCCTGCATGGGCTGATTGGCCTGCTGATTCGCCTTTGGCGGTTTTGGAGCGGCCCCGGCGCCCCGGCCTTGCCGCCAGAGGCGCTGCTGCGGTTTGCTCCCGCCCTGCTGGCATCGGCCCTGGTGCCTTTATTGGCCTTGGTGCAGCGGCGCCTGCTGCCCCAGCAGGGTCCGGCCCCAGCCCTGGCCAGCGCCCTGGTCGCCCTGACGCTGCTGCCCCTGGCCCGCCATGGCCGTTTGGTGATGCTGGACGGCACACTTCTCAGCTCTATGGCCCTGCTGTGGTGGGGGCTCTTGCTGGCCCAGGGCCCGGCGCCCAAGCTGCTGCGGGGCGGCCTGCTGGCGGGCCTGGCGACCAGCGCCCTGTTGTTGCTCAAGGCACCGGTCGCCTTGCCCGTGTTGGCCACTGCCCTGCTGCTGCGCTGGCTTGATCGGGATCTGGACGGTCGGGCCTGGGGCTGGCTGCTGGTCGCCTTGGCCCTGGGCCTGCTGCCGGGGCTGGCCTGGCATGGCTGGCATGGCTGGGTGCGGGGCCCCCAGGCCCTGGAGATGTGGACCAGCCAGGGCGTCGCCAGGCTGGGCCAAGGGATCGAAGGCCATGGCGGTGGCCCCTGGCCGCCGCTGCTGGAGGTGCTCAAGGGGGGCTGGCCCTGGCTGCCCCTTTGGCCTTTTGGCATCGCCCTGGCCTGGCGCCAACGGCGCAGCCGCTGGGGGCGGTGGCTGCTGGGACTGACGGCGATGGCCAGCCTGTTGGTGCTGCCGCTGCAGACCCAGCTGCCCTGGTACAGCATGCTGCTGTGGCCGCCGTTTAGCCTGGCGGTCGGACCGGTGCTGGTGGCCCTGGTGCGCCGTGATGGCGCCCTGGCTGTGCCCGGCGCCGCTGGCTTGAGGGCCCTGCCGCGGCTGTGGTGCGGTTTGGGGGTGGTGGTGCTGCTGGCGGCGATTGGCGGCGGCGTTGGCCTTTGGCCTGCCCTCAGGCCCGGGGCCCTGGTGGCCTTGCCCGCCGGCCTGGGGCTGCTGCTGGGGGGCACCTGGCTGGCCGCAGACCGCTGCAAGCAACGCCTGGGCGGCCTGCTTGCCCTGGCGCTGGGATTCTGGCTGTCTTTGGCCTTGCTGTTTGGCAGCCCGTTATGGCTGTGGGAGCTCAATGAGCTTTGGCCCGTCAAGCCCGCGGCCCTGCAGGTGCAGGCGCAAGTGCAGGCGTTGGCGGCGGCCGAGCTGCATCTCTGGCGCCAGGGGGAACGGCCCAGCCTCAATTGGTACCTGGCAAGGCGGGTGCAGCCCGCCGATGGGCCCGGCGATCTCCAGGGCGATGGCCAGGGGGTCTCCTGGCTGTTGAGCAAGCAACGGCCCCAGCCGGCCGGCTGGGATTGCCAGCTGCCGGCTGGGCAACCGCTTGCTGCCGTGCGTTTGTGGCGGTGTCAGCGGCGTTGAGGGTCCCCACGGAGGTGGGTCCCCACGGACGTGGGCCCCTCAGGGTTGGAGCGCCCCGTAGGCAGCGGCTTCGACCCAGACCGATACCGAACCGCCGGCGCAGTGGAATTCGGCCCAGCCCTCCTGGTTGCTGAAGATGGTGCCGCCAAAATGGCCCGTGCAATCGATGAAAGCGGTTTCGCGTTTGCCGACTTCCATCCACTTGAAGCCGGCCCCGCCGTTGCTCATCAACACGGCCATGGCATGGGGGTGTTGGGCGCTGCCCAGGCGGCTCCAGCCCACCGTACTGAAATGGTCAAAGTAGTCTTTTTGGCGGCCATAGGCAAAATGGCGGCGGGCCAGAAGCAGGCGATCGATGGTGGCCCTGTGGCTGGGAAGATAGATTTCGTAGTCGCTGCCATCTTGGCCCTTATCTTTATAGCTGGCGCCGTAATAATCTGGATAAAAAATACAGGGATAGCCCTCGGCCCGCAGCAGGATGCAGGCATAGGCGAGGGGTTTGAACCAGGCCTCCACAACGGATTCAAGCGCCTGCAGGGGTTGGGTGTCGTGGTTTTCTACCACCGTAACCGCAAAGGCAGGCAGGGTTTGCATCAGCGTGCCATCCAGCAGGCCGGCCATGTCGTAGGGCCCTGAGCGGCGGCTGGCTTGGTGAAAGTTGAAATGAAGTGGTGCATCAAAAAGTGACATCTTGCCAGCGGTATTGGTGATATACCAGCTGAGGCAGGCCAGGTCGTAGCTCCAGTATTCGCCGACGATAAATAGTTTATGGCCGCAATGGGTTTCGAGGTGGCTAATCCAGTCAACAAAGAAATTGCTATCGATATGTTTAATTGCATCCAGGCGGAAGCCGTCGATGCCGATGCTGCCAAGCATCCATTCGCCCCAGTGCTTGAGCTCGCCGCTGACCTCGGGATGATTCATATTGAGATCACAACCCATTAGATAGTCGTAATTTCCTTTTTCCGTGTCCACATTATTGGCAAAGTCGCTGTCTTTCATGCGCCAGATTGCATAGAAGTCTGGGTCATTGCTATTGTAGTCAACGCTGGCAAAATGCCACCAGTTCCAGTGCATGGTCGAATATTTATCCTGGCGGGCTGAAAAGTTAAAGCCCGTCCAGGCGCGCACGGGTCGGCAGGGACCGAGATCGATGGTGCGATCGTTGTGGTCAAAGGGGATGGCCTGAAAATCTTCTTCGAAATCGGCTCCCATCTTGTGGTTGAAAACTACATCGGCATAGATCTGTATGCCAAGCCCGCGGCAGATTTTGATGGCTGCTAGATACTCCTCCCGGGTGCCGTATTTGGTCCTGATACTGCCCTTTTGGTCAAACTCACCAAGATCAAAGAGGTCGTAGCAGCCATAGCCGACGTCATAGCCACCGGCATTGCCCTTGGAGGCAGGCGGCAGCCAGAGGGCCGTGATACCTGCGGCCGCCAACTCTGGCGCCGCCTCAATCAAACGCCGCCAGTGATTGCCATCACCATCGCTATACCAATGAAACCATTGCATCATCGTGCCGTTGAACTCATCTATTGCTTTAGGCAGGATAAGTGCTTCGAGCTTGATTACGCTTGTTGAGTGGTTAACTAGACACTTTGGGGCCTGTTCAGGGGCCGCGTTGGGAGTCAGGTTTGCTACCTCGACGACTTGGCGCCGCCATAAATACGATTCTATCCATAAATTCTTCGCTTGGCCGGATCGGGTTCCCCCTTGGCCGCCGGCCTGGGAGCCCTTGTCTTGTTCGCGACATTTTTTCGTGCTTGGGCCCGCCGACAACCACCAACCTTGGGGCCTTCAGGGATCATCTTTTGCCGCATCAAAGGCACCCAGGGCCTGGCGGCCGTTCCAGGGGGTGATGCGGGTCATCAACAGGAACGCCGGCAGGGAGGCCAGAGTGCTGAGCAGAAAAAAGTTGGTCCAGCCGCTGCGTTCGGCCAGGACCCCCGCCGGCGAAGAGAGCAGGGAACGGCTGAGGGCATAGACCCCCGAAAGCAGGGCGTATTGGGTGGCGGAGAAGCGCGGATTGCAGAGGCTCATCAGCAGGGCGACGAAAACGGCGCCCACCATGCCGCCACCAATGTTTTCGAGGCCGGAGGCCAACAGCAGGGCGGGGACCCCACCGCGGAACTGGGCCAGCAGCCCATAGGCCAGGTTGCCGGCCGCTCCCACCAGGGCAAACAGCCACAGCGAGCGATTCATGCCGAGTCGCGGCAACAGGGCGCCGCCCAAAATGGTGCCCACAATCGTGGCCCCGATGCCCCATGCCCCCTGGATCAGGCCGATGGTGGCAGCGCTGAAACCGGTGATCGTCAAAAAGGGAATCGCCATGGCATTGAGCAGGCCATCCGGCCAGCGGTAGAGCAGCACCAGCAGCAGCACCAGCAGCGCCCGCCCGCCGCCGGTGCGATGCAGAAACTCCCGGATCGGTCCCGCCATCGCCTGGCCCAGGCTGGTCAGCGGCTGGCTGAGGGGGGCGAGCTTGGGGGCCGTCAACGTGAAGGGGATCGTGGCGGCCATCAGCACGGCCGTGGCGGCAAAGGCGGCGGGCCAGCCCAGCCAGCCCGCCAGCAGAAACCCCCCCGAGCTGATCACCAGCCCCGCGCTGCGATAGCCCAGGTTGTGGGTTGCCGCCCCGGGTCCCCGCTCCGCCGCCGGCAGCAGATCGGTGCGGTAGGCGTCAATGACAATGTCCTGGCTGGCACTGGCCAGAGCCAACACCAGGGCCGCCGCACCGATGGCCGTCAAGCTGGCCGCACTGGTGCTGGGCCGCAGCAGGGCCATGGCGCCAATCACGGCCACCAATATGACCTGAAACACCAGAATCCAGCCGCGGCGCCGGTCGGGCCAGGGCAGGGCCCAGCGGTCCAGGGCCGGGGCCCAGAACATCTTGAGGGTATAGGGCAGTTCGGCCAGGGGCAGCAGGCCGATCAGGGGCAGGGGGATGGCATTGGCCGCCAGCCAGCCCTGCAACAACTTGCTGCCCACCATGTAAGGCGTGCCGCTGGCCACACCCTCCGCCGCCACTGCCACCAGACGGCGCCAGGGGGGGACGGGGGGGGCTACAGGGGGCTGGGGGGGGCTGGAGGCGGCCATCGGCACGGGGGTGACGGCAGCGAACCTAGGTGGCCTGCGGCTTGACTCCCTGGACCAGGCTCACCAGGGCCACCCCCACCAGATAGAGGGCCGTGATGGCGCTGGTGAGCAGCAGCATCGTGATCGGGTCGGTGGAGGGGGTGAGCACAGCGCCGGCCAGGGCACTGGCCAGCACCACCCAGCGCCAGGCCGCCAGCATCACCTTGGCGTTGATCAGC
>CAMDWF010000078.1 GCA_945878795.1 Synechococcus sp. UW140 | reverse complement strand
CTGGCGTGCCCGATGGGCGCGCCACCCTGGCGGCCAACATGGAGACCGCCCTCAACGCCCTCTGGGATGCCGAGCTGGTGGCCGGCGAGCGGGTCGCCGTCATCGGTGCCGGCGTGGTGGGGCTGCTGGTGGCCTGCCTGGCGCAAACGGCCCTGGGTGTTTCGCCCCTGGTGGTCGATCCGGAACCGGCACGGTTGGAGTTGGCGCGAGCCCTGGGCCTGGAGGCCGCACCGGCCGCCGCGGCTGAATATGACGTGATCATTCACGCCAGCGGCAATCCGGCTGGGCTGGTCGCGGCCCTGGCATGCGCCGCCTTTGAAGCACGCATCATCGAGTTGAGCTGGTACGGCGACCAGCTCGTCAGCCTGCCTTTGGGGGGTGCCTTCCATGCCCGCCGGCTGCGACTGATCGCCTCCCAGGTGGGCCATATCGCCCCCGCCAAACGGGCAACCACCAGCCATGCCCAGCGCCTCGCCCAAGCCCTGGCGCTGCTGCTCGATCACCGCTACGACCTGCTGCTGGGACCGCGCATCGGTTTCGCGCAACTGCCCGCCGCATTGCCGGCGCTGCTGCAAACCAACGCCGGGCGACCGCATATCGTGGTCGAGTACTGACCGGTCGGAGCCGCAGGTGTACAGCTTGACCGTCTGCAATCACTTCATGATTGCCCATAGTTTCCGCGGCGAAGTCTTCGGCCCGGCCCAGCGATTGCATGGGGCCACCTACGCGGTCGAACTGGAGATCCAGGCCCCAGCCCTCGACGCCCATGGTTTGGTCGCCGACATCGGTCGCCTGGAGGCGATGCTGAAAACAATTATTGATGGTCTCAACTATCGCAATCTCGATGACGAACCCGCTTTTGCGGGGGTCAATACCACCACCGAGTTCCTAGCTGGCGAGCTCTGGCAGCGCGCCCGCCAGGCCATCGCCGCAGGCGCCCTGGAGCCTTCACCGCCCCCTTACACGATGAAGGCGACCCTGCGCGAATCGCCCACGGCCTGGGCGGCCTACTCAGCCCCGCTGCGTTGAAACCCACTGGCTGCGCTGAACCGCTCTAACTGCCATCAATCGCCGCTGTCGCCATGAGCAGTTTTTCAGCCGCTTGGCTGGCCCTGCGCGAGCCCTTCGACATCGCCGCCCGTGACGACGGCCTCGCCAACTCCTTTCTGGCTCAAGTAGCGCAAGGGGCCCAAACTGGCCCCGTTGTCGATCTTGGCGCCGGTACGGGCTCCAACATCAGCCGCTTGGGCAACCTGGCGGCAAAGCTGGGCCACCAGTTGAGTTGGCGCCATGTGGATAACGATGGCGACCTGCTGGCGGTGGCCCGTCAGCGCTTCAACGGCGATAGCTCTTTGAGTATCGAGCAACTTGACATTACCCTTGCCCTCGACGCTGCCCTGCAGGGAGCCTCAGCCGTTACCTGCGCCGCCTTGCTTGATCTGGTCTCGGCGGCTTGGATCAACCAACTGGCCGACCGCCTCGCCAGCGGGCGGCTGCCCCTGCTGGCGCTGCTCAGCTACGACGGACGCATGCAATGGAGCCTCGCCGACGCCTCTGATGCCGTATTGGCGCAAGCCTTCCATCGAGACATGCTCAGCGACAAGGGTTTTGGCCCGGCCCTTGGCCCCGACGCCGCCTTTGCCCTCAAGGCCGCCCTGGGTGAGCGCGGCGCCATAACCCAGCTGCGCGATAGCTATTGGCGCATCGCCGCCAGCGATAGCGCCATGCTCACCGCCATGAACGCCAGCCTCAGCGCAGCGGCCTTTAGTGCCGCCATTGGCCCAGAACGCAGCGCTATTGCGGCTTGGTCAGCACGTCGCGCCCATCAAATCGCTGCTGGCGAAGTTTCCCTTGTTGTTGGCCATCAAGAGCTGCTGGCCACCTGGCCATAAATGGGCCAACACCACGCTATCGGTAGCGTGACAACGGGCCACTGCAAGGAGACGCTCGCAAAACCATGGCTCCCAGGGAGCCCCTTTGGCAAAGCTGGAGAGCGCCGCTACCAGAGCCAGCACCGGAAACCACGGAGTAATGCGGGGACGCATCGGCCGGGGATAACTAAAGCAAACCTGTCTTCAGAGGTGCCGATTCATAGCCAACCACCAGCCCAGGGAGATACCAAGTAACACCACCACAGCCAACACGAAAATAGTGATCGAGCGGGGCAGCACCATGTCAGCTCGCACCAAATCAAGACGTACCAATAATATCGAACTAGCCAGAATCAGCACACTCGAAAAAACTGACAAATGCAACAAATACAGTCCGCCTGTAATCACAAGCAACAGGGTGCCAACCAGGCTTACGACCCGGCTATAGGCCATCATTGTGCTCAATTGGTGCATCAAGATATCAGGGATGGTGCAAACCACCACCACCACCAGGGCCTGCAGGCATTCCACCGACAACAGCAGATGTCGGTATAGGCCATTGCCAAAAATCTGGGGGTCAAGCGTATGGCTCCAACGACTGCCCAAATAGGCGCTCACCCCAAACAGCAGCAGCACCATCGGCGCCCGCAACGGCAGCAAGGCGTAGCGCAGCAGATTCATTGGGGTTCGAGCACCAGGGAAATCGCCGCCAGCGGACAACTGGGCAGGCATTGTTCGCAAACCAGACAGAGGGCGGCGGCAAAGGTCAGCCGTTGCTCCTGGTGCTGAAAGCGCAGGGCGCCGCTGGGACAGACGCTGGAGCAGATGCCGCAGTCCACGCACAGATCGGGGTCGATGCGGATCTCGCCCAGGCTGCGATCCAAGCCCACCCCCTGGCGCTCCAACCAGAATTCGGCGGCATCGAGTTCGTCGATGTCGCCGGAAAGCTCCACCACCATGGTGCCGATTTGATTCGGCGCGATCTGGGCCCTGAGGATCTTGGCGGCGATGTTGAACTCCACCGCCAACCGATAGGTGATCGGCTGATGCACCGCTTCCTGGGGGAAATGCAGGGTGAGGCGCCGTTTCACCGCCGGAGGCCGAAGACCTGAAACTTAGCGGTTTAGGCCGCCAAGCCAGCGGTAGGGGCAGAGGCAGCGGCCGCCAACGGCAGAGTCCCCCAACGGCAGCGGCCGCCAACGGCGCCCGGGGGATCTCCAACTGCTGCCAGAGTGAGACCACCTTCCTGATCCGTCCCAGCCATGCCCCCCAGTTCGGGCCCCTCCCCCAACGCTCCCGCCGCCGCACCCCTGGGTCGCCGAGAACGGATGCTGCTGGCGGCGCTGGCGGCGCTGCTGGCCCTGCTGCTGTTCTGGTGGCGGGGGGGGCTCCATCCCGGCGCGCCCCTGGAGCGGCTGGCCCGCCAATCCCCCGACCTGGGCATCGCCCTGGCGGACGGTCGTCCAACGCTGGTCGAGTTTTATGCCGACTGGTGCGAGGCTTGCCGCGCCATGGCCCCGGCGATGGAAACGATCGAACGCAGCCACCATGGCGCCCTCGATGTGGTGCTGCTGAATGTGGACAACCCCCGCTGGCAGCCCCAGGTGGAGCGCTATGACGTCAACGGCATCCCCCAACTGGAATTATTCGATGCGGCGGGCCAATCCGTCGGCCGCTCGATCGGCGCCCGGCGGCCCGCCGAACTGGAAGCCCTCACCACGGCCCTGATCGAAGGCAAGCCCCTGCCGCCGCTGGCCGGCGTGGGCGCCACCAGCCGCCTGGCTAGCGCTGAAGCTGAATCCCCTGCGGGCAACGGCGCCAGCCAGCCTGCCGATGCCGGCTCCAAGGACCGCCAGGCCGCCATCGGGCCCCGCAGCCACGGTTGACTTCCAAAAGCCCCGCCACCCCATGGATCCCCGCTTCCGCGTCGATTTGATCGCCGCCACCCCCAACCCCCAGCAGTGCGTCTATGCCGGCATGCACCAGGACTACAGCGAGGGCTTCGTGGCAGACGACCGGGGCCATTGGCCTGCAGAACAACAGGCCGGCGAGATCTGCGTCAAGCGCCTGCTGGCCGGCGAGCGCGGCCACTACGGACCCCTGGAGCACGCCCAGATTGTACTGAATGTGGGCTGGTTTCCCCATTCGGTTATGCAGCAGGCCCGCACCCATCGGGTGGGCGTGAGTTTTGATGTGCAATCAATGCGTTATACCGGCGACCGTATCTGCAAGGCAGCTATTGGTGAACTTGATCTCGAAGAGGTATTCTATCTCAGGCCCATTGGCAGCTACAGCGACCGCCAAGGTAAAAAATATGCCTATACCGCAGACGAACGGGCCAAGGATCTTTCCCTCTGCCGCGCTGCTGCCGAGCGCTACGCCGAGCTATTAGCCGCCGGCTTCGCCGAAGAACATGCCCGCGGCATCCTGCCCTTCGATTACCGCCAGCACTTTATTGTTAGCTTCAGTCTGCGGGCCTTCCTGCACTTCCTAGATCTGCGCGCCAAGCTCGACGCCCAACAGGAAATCCGCGAACTCTGCGACTTGATGTGGCCCCACCTGGTGGCCTGGGCACCGCAATTTGCCGAATGGTATGAGAAAAGCCGTCTGCACAAGGCCCGGTTGGCGCCTTGACCTTCTGGCTTGCATCCGGATCTATACTCAAACCCACCAGGCCAACCACGCTCCAAATCAACCATCATGAGCCTTCGCATCGCCTTAATCATGATGCAGAAGAACGAAACCATTCTGCTAGAGCCGTGGCTCAGATACCATGAAGCAATGATTTCGGCCCAAAGTATTTTTGTATTCGACAATGGCTCAAGTGATCCCCATACTTTAACAATCCTGAAGGCGGCCGAAACCCGTGGTGTGACCGTTAATAGAAATCATAGTAAGCCCCAAGACTACTTTGATACGGGCATCATTGTCGCTGACCTAATTCAATATTTAGACCGCGAGAATCCTCACGACTTCTATTTCCCCATCGATTGCGATGAATTCCTTGCCTGCAAGGTCAATGGCCAACTCTCGTGCTCGCGAGATGATTTGGACAGATCGCTCCTCGATTTTATCGACAGCGATAAGGTTCTCACCATTCCGCGCAAATATGTCAATAATCCCTACGATCCAAATCGGTACTTGGAAATCCAATGGTGCAAAAAATGCTTTTTTGCCCAAAATGCTTGTAATTCATTAATATTAGGCTTTCACAAAGGCACTTCGAAAGCAGGTAGCGCCGAATTAGAAACTAATATCATCTACATCGAATTTCATTACAAACCCTACCATGAAAACCGTAGGCTAAGCAAGCAAAAAATTGAATATCTTCTTCCAAATCCGACCCGAAAAGCACTTGCCGCTTATGCTAAATCCCAACGGGACAATTTTCATTCGGCAATTGCCCTGCTTAAAAGTGAATATACCTATGTTAATTACTTCAAGAATCAACCTTATACTCTTTTGGATTTTAGCCTGCTTAATCGCCTAGGAGAGCTAGACGTTAATGTGAGCAAACTTTTCAGTGATTCGAATGTTAATAGCTTACAGTTTCAAGTCAAGATTCTAACTCAACATTTGTACATAAAAGCAGTAGATTTAGCCGATCAAATTATCTCTTATCTCCGCTCATTGGCTGGCAAGACAAAAAGGCGCATTAAATATTTTAACCAATGATCCCCACGCTGCCGTTTTAAAAGCAACTGATCACACCTTCGCCAAGGTCACCCGTTCCGGCTGGTACTGGTATTTACCTGCCCGGTCCTGGTAGGTGGTTTCACAGGGGTCCCCCTCAAAAAAGAGCAGCTGGCAGATGCCCTCTTCGGCATAGATGCGGCAATCGGCCCCGGAAGAATTACTGAATTCCAGGGTGAGATGTCCTTCCCAGCTGGCTTCGGCGGGCGTGGTGTTGACGATGATTCCCAACCGGGCGTAGGTGCTTTTGCCCAGGCAGATCACGGTGATATTGGGGGGCACCTTCAGCTTCTCTAGCGCCACACCCAGGCCATAGGTGTGGGCCGGCAGGATGAAATAACGGCCGTCTTCGTCCTGGTGCAGGGGGGCCGGCTCCAGGTTGGCGGGGTTGAACCGCTTGGGGTTCATCACCGTGCCAGGCACATGGCGGAAGGTCAAAAATTCCCGGGCCGACAGCCGGATGTCATAGCCGTAGGAGGAACAGCCATAACTGAGCACCGGCTGGCGTTGCTCCTGGGGCTCCAGATGGCGCACCAGGGCCGCCTGGAAGGGCTCGATCATGCCGGCGGCGGCCTGGGCGTTGATCCAGCGGTCGTTCTTGAGCATCGCGCAGGGGGGGAATCAGCGCCGCAGGTGGGTCACCTGGTCCGCCAGGGCCATCAGGGCCGGCGGCATCGCCGGTCCGGTCACGATGACATCAAGGTGGGCCGGCCGTCGGGCCAGGGTGGCGGTCACCTCGTTGGCCGCCAGGTAACCCAGCTCGATCGCCAGCCCCAATTCATCCAGCACCAGCAGGTTTAAATCTCCCTGCTCCAACCGCTGGCGGCTATAGGCCCAGACCTGCCGCACCGCCTCCAGCGCCTCGGCATCGCTGCTGGCGGGACCCGTGAGGCAATGGGGCGTAGCGGGTCGCAGCCACTGCAAACGGCCACACAGCCAAAGGCTGCCAGCCACCCCCTGCTCGGCCCCCCCCTTCAGAAACTGACTCACCAGCACCTGGCTACCCAGCCCAGCCGCCCGCAGGGCCTGGCTGAATACCGGGGCGACGCTGCCGCGATAGGGGGCGGTGTGGATCTGCAGCAATCCTTCGGCCTGGGGGGCCAGCCGCAGGGACTCCGGGCCGCCCCCATCGGCCCTGG
Organism: Synechococcus sp. UW140; assembly: GCA_945878795.1. Taxonomy (GTDB): domain Bacteria; phylum Cyanobacteriota; class Cyanobacteriia; order PCC-6307; family Cyanobiaceae; genus Cyanobium. Next base: position 2,034 of record CAMDWF010000078.1, on the reverse strand, counting down.
CGGGCCCGACAGCATTGCCGGCCCCGTGGTGGGGCAGCGGCCCCTGGCGCTGGGGCAAACGGTGGTTGGTGAGGCTCGTGGTCATGGGCCCTACGGGGGTGGCTGGCGGCGGTGCACACCGCTGGCGCCGTGGGCTCCGGGGGAAGGGGAAGGGGCCCTGATCACCTGAATGTAGCGGTAGCAAGGCCACCTCGACACCACCGATAGCGCCCTCGGGCTCCGGAGGCCGGGCCCCTACGCTGCGCTCCACTGTTTGGTGGCCGCCGTGTCCAGCCCTTCGCAAGAGCCGCTGGCAACGGCGGCGGCCGTGCCGCTCCGCGCCCAACAACGGCCCGTAGACGGCCTGCGGCCGGTGACCTTCAGCTGGGATCCGATGGGCTTTGCCCTCAGTTCGTTGCTGGTGGCCACCGGCCGCACCCAGGTGCTGTGCAGCCTCTGCGTGCAGGAGGGGGTGCCCCGCTGGCGCCAGGGCTCAGGCCAGGGTTGGCTGAGCGCTGAATACCGCCTGCTGCCGGCCTCCACCCCCGAACGCCAGGGCCGCGAACTGCTGAAACTCTCGGGCAGAACCCAGGAAATCCAGCGACTGATCGGCCGCAGCCTGCGGGCCTGCCTCGACATGGCCGCCCTGGGAGAGCGCACCTTGTTGGTGGATTGCGATGTGCTGCAGGCGGATGCCGGCACCCGCACCGCTTCCATCACCGGTGCCTGGCTGGCCCTGGCCGTCGGCCTGCGGCGTCTCCAGGACCAGGGCCTGCTGCTGGAGGATCCCCTGCGCCACCAGGTGGCCGCCGTGGCCGTGGGCCTGGTCGACGGCAGGCCCCTGCTGGATCTCGATTACGCCGAGGACAGCCGGGCAGCGGTGGATCTCAACGTGGTGATGGATGGCCAGGGACGGCTGCTGGAAATCCAGGGCACGGCCGAAGGAGCGCCCTTCAGCCGCCCCGAACTGAACACCATGCTGGATCTGGCCCAGGCGGGCATCAGCGAGCTGCAAGCTCAGCAAAAGGGGGCCCTGGCCGTAGCCCCCCCTGGGCCCCAGGCCCACCAGCAAGTAAAAACAGTGTGATCTGCTACAGGGAGTCCCCAGGGCGATCCGTAGTTTCCCCAGTACCGGACCCACCGACATGGTTGGAGCCAGCAGCGGTTTTAGCCGCCTTCCCAGCACTCCCAACCCGGGGGGCCCAGGTTCGGTGACATCCCCATCACCGGGTCTTGCCGTGGCGCCCACCCTTCTGGAGGTGATGCGCGCTTTGGCAGGCAGCAACCTGGAAGCCATTGAGCGGGGCAAGACCATCTTTTTTCCCGGTGATCCCGCCGAAAAGGTGTACCTGCTGCGTCGGGGGGCCGTGCGCCTTTCACGGGTTTATGAATCGGGAGAAGAGATCACCGTGGCGTTGCTGCGCGAAAACAGCCTGTTCGGGGTGTTGTCCCTGCTCACCGGCCAGCGGTCCGACCGTTTTTATCACGCGGTGGCCTTCACTCGGGTCGAAATGGTGACGGCCCCAGCCACCTCGGTGCGGCGGGCCATCGAACAGGACGCCAGTGTCGGCCTGTTGTTGTTGCAGGGGTTGTCCTCCCGCATCCTGCAAACCGAAACCATGATCGAAACCCTCACCCACCGGGATATGTCCTCCCGCTTGGTGAGTTTCTTACTGGTTCTTTGCCGCGATTTTGGGGTGCCCAGCAGTGAGGGAATCACCATCGACCTGCGCCTCTCCCACCAGGCCATTGCCGAGGCCATTGGTTCAACTCGGGTGACGATTACCCGCTTGCTGGGTGATCTGCGCACTGATGGTCTGGTGCAGATCGACCGTAAGAAGATCACGGTGTTTGATCCCATCGCCCTCGCCAAGCGCTTCAGCTAGCGGCCAGAGATACTGGAGCCGAACCGGAGATTCCCTTGTCGGCCTGGCTGTTGATCCTGGCCCTGCTCGTGCTTGGTGGGGTTCTTTCCACCCTGGGCGATCGCCTCGGCTCGATGGTGGGCAAGGCCCGCCTCAGTCTGTTCAACCTGCGGCCCCGCAAAACGGCTGT
>CAMDWF010000077.1 GCA_945878795.1 Synechococcus sp. UW140 | reverse complement strand
GGGCTGGCGATCAGCCGGCCCGGCTGCGGCTGATGGGACTGGTGATCACCCTGGTGCTGGTGTTGGGCAGCGCCCTGGCGGGCTGGAGCCTGGAGCGGCTGGCCGGTCGCTGGCCCCTGGTGGGTCTGCCCCTGCTGCTGATCGGCATGGCCAGTGCCCTGGCTGGCCGCAGCCTGGAGCAGGCCGTTCGCGGGGTCCTGCGGGCCCTGCCCGACCTGGGCAAAGCACGGTCAAAACTGGCCTGGATCGTAGGGCGCCAGGTCCAGGACCTCGATGGCGGCGAAATTCTGCGGGCCGCAGCCGAAACCGCCAGTGAAAATGCCGTCGATGGCCTTTTTGCGCCCCTGTTCTGGATGATCGTGGGCGCGGCCTTGGTGGGCTGGCCCCAGGCGACACCAACCCCATGGCCGGGCCCCCTGGCCCTCGCCTGGACTTTCAAAGCGGCCAGCACCCTTGATTCGATGCTGGGATACAAAATTGGTCGCCTGCGCTGGCTGGGTACGGCGGGAGCCCGGCTCGATGATGGACTCACCTGGGGGCCCGCCCGGCTGGTGGCCCTCACCTTGCCCCTGGCCGCAGGTCGGCCAGATCGGTTAATGCAGTGGTTTGGCGCCGCCTTGAGGGAAGGGGCGGCAGATCCTTCCCCTAACGCGGGGGTTTCCCAGGCGGCCTATGCGATGGCGGCCCAGGTGCGCCTGGGTGGCGTCAACCGCTATGCAGACGGCCCCAAGGCCAAACCGGTGCTGGCTGGCTTTTCTCCCCCGCCGGACCCAGCCGCCGTCGAGCGCATCTTGAACCTGACCCTGAAGTTGGAATTGCTTTGGCTGGTGCTGGCCGCCGTGGGGCTCACAGCCCCCGGGCTTGCCCCCCTTGGGTTGGCGGGACTCGGGCTGCTGCAAGAAGTCCGGTGGTCAGGCCCTTAGGGCGGTCAGCCTTCAGTAGGCGCCGCGGTCGCGGGGGTCGAGAACCACTCGAATCGTGCGCAACAGAATGCGCAGGTCCATCTTCAAGCTGCGATGGCGGGCGTAACGGAGATCGAGTTGGACGCGTTTGCGATAACTCAGGTTGTTACGACCTGAGACCTGCCAGAGCCCTGTTAATCCTGGCCGCACAGCCAGCACCTCTTCCATGCGCTTGCCATAGCGGGGTAATTCTTGTGAGACGATCGGGCGGGGGCCAACGACACTCATCTCACCGCGAAGCACATTCACAAATTGGGGCAGTTCATCGAGACTGGATCGACGCAAAAAACGGCCCAGGCGAGTTATACGGGGATCGTTACGCAGCTTGAAATCATTGCGAAATTCTTCCTGCAGATCGGGCGAAGCCGCCAGCAGGGCAGAAAGGATGCGGTCGGCATCGCGGCGCATCGTGCGAAATTTGATACAGCCAAACTGTCCGTAGCCGCGGCCAACCCGCTGCTGAACATAAAAAACGGGACCCTTGGAGGTGATTTTCACCAGCAGCACCAGCAGCACCAACAAGGGAGATCCCAGGCTGAGCATGGCCAGGGAGAACACGATGTCGCCGGTGCGTTTCAGCACCCTGGAATGGCGGGGTTGGCGCTCGATCAGCTCTTGAACCTTGAGCGTCAAGCCCGGCTCGTCCAGGCCAGACTCTCCAGAAGCGAGGGGGCCGCTGGCATCAAAAGGGAATACAGCGGCAGCGAATGGAGCCACAAGGCCAGCAAAAGATTGAACCTCCACGGATCGACCGGATCGAAACTCCGAAGATCTGGGCGAGACAACCATTTAGCCAGCCATGATTAAACGAATCTAAGGATCAGTCGCGAAGAGACTCCAGTCGCCAGGGTCACTCAGGCCAGAGGCACAGGGAGGTCGGGGGCGAGAACGGAGGCTGAGCGGCCAGAGTCCAGGCGGTGGCGATGTTGGGCCCAGCGGTGCAACAGCAGCGCCTGGAAGCGGGCGCGGAAGCGCTCCGGCGCAAAACCCTCAGCCCATTCACGCTGGCCGCTGGCCGGTAGTTGCCGCCAGAGCTGGCCGTGGTGAAAATGCTCCAGGGCCGCCGTCAGGCTGGTGGGGGTCTGTTCGGGAAACAGCATTCCGGTGGGCCGGCTGTCCCCCCGATCGAGGCAGCGCACGCTGTCGCACAGCCCCCCAGCGCCATAGGCGATCACCGGAGCCCCGGCGGCCATCGCCTCGACGGGCGCGATGCCGAAATCCTCCAGACCGGCATAGACGTAGGCGCGGCAGCGCTCCAGCCAGTGATTGGCCTCGGCCTGGCTACAGAGCCCCAGGAAGCGGATTTGGGGACCTGCCATTGCCTGGAGTCGTCGCCTTTCGGGGCCATCGCCGATGACCACCAAAGGCAGGCCGGTGCGATTGAAGGCTTCCACCACCACATCGACCCGCTTGTTGGGCACGAGCCGACAGAGGCTCAGGTACACGTCGTCCCGGCCTTGGTCCCAGCGGAAGCGTTGCACCGCGACTGGCGGATGCAGAACCTGGGCCTCACGGCCCCAGTAACGGCGGATGCGACTGGCGGTGAAACGGGAATTGGCCACCAACACATCGGGGCGGCCGGCGCTGGCCACGTCCCATTGGCGCAGCCAATGGAGCTGCCATCTCACCAGGGGGCCCAGGGGGCCACGGGCCAAGGTGGAATGGCGCAGGTAGGCCCCCATCTGATCCCAGGCGTAGCGAACCGGTGTGTGCACGTAGCTGACATGCAACTGGTCTGGACCCGTCAGCACCCCTTTGGCCACCAGATGGCTGCTGCTGAGCACCAAGGGGTAGCCGCTGAGATCGAATTGCTCGATCGCCAGCGGCAGCAGGGGCAGATATTGCTGGACATGGCTGGCCCCCCAGGGCAAACGCTGGACAAAACTGGTTCGGATCGCCCTTCCCGCCAGCCAAGGGTCCAAGGAGTGGCTCGCCCCTGCCACCAGGGCGAAAAGATCAGGCCGTTGGCCTGCCGCCGCGAGAAATTTGTCCATTTGCTCCACCACCAGCTCGGCTCCCCCGTGGGAACGGGGGCTGAACCATTCGTGGACGAGGGCGACAGGGCCTGGCAGGGGCATGGGGTCAATCACAGGGGCCAGGCTTTCCATCACGAAAACTCTCAGCTGATTGCATTGGGGACCGACCCTGCCGAAGCTAGGGGCACGATCGAGAGGGCAATAGCCAAAACGGCATGGCGATCCGAGAGCTCCTCGAAGATGCGTTGAAGGAACCCTCGATTGGGTCCACGGCCCGGTTCCGCTGGCACGCCACCTCGGTGGGGATCGCCGCCCTGTGGAGCGACAAGGAGGCCCCGCCCTCACCCCCCTATGAGATGGCTCTGAAGGAGGGATTGGAGGTGGGATTGGATTTGAGTCGCGAAGAAAGGGAATTTCATCAGATCGAATCCGGTTTGGTGCTGTTGTTCCATTCCTGAGGTCAGCAAAACCGATGGCTGACTAGAGCGACAAGCTGCGGCAATGGTTCTATCCTTATCGGAACATCTCTGCTTTGGGTTCCTTTTTGTTGCCTCCTGCATTGGTCAGCCTGGACATTGGCAGCGTCGCTGGTGGTCCGTTCTGGACAGACACCTGCCTTGCTTTTGCGATCATTCTGGTCCGCTATTTCATGGTGGCAGGGATCAGCGGCTGGTTGCTCAATCTGGTGGCTGCCCCAACGGGGGGGCAACGGCAGCAAGGATTCGGCCATGACTTGGCCCTATCGGTGGGTTCAGCGGTGATCTTCGCCCTGACGACGGCGCTGATCCTGCAGTGGCATGGGGCCGGAGGCACCCTTCTTTATGCAGATCCGGCTCGCTATGGCCTTTGGTACCTGGGCTTTAGCTACGTCCTGGTGCTGTTGCTTCAAGATGCCTGTTTCTACGTTAGCCATCGCCTGTTTCACCTGCCCCTCTTTTATCGTTGGTGCCATCTTGGCCACCATCGTTCCAAGCAACCCACCCCTTGGACGTCCTTCGCCTTTGATCCCATTGAAGCCGCGACCCAGGGACTTTTTCTGATCGCGATTGTGTTGTTCATACCGCTGCATTACATCACCCTACTGGCTGTACTCACCACCATGAGCATCTGGGCCGTGGTCAATCACCTCGGACTTGAACGCTTGCCTGCCACATTTCCGCATCACTGGCTGGGCCGTTGGCTGATCGGTCCAGCCCATCACGGTCTGCACCATCAACGCCAGTCCCTGCATTTTGGCTTGTATTTCACATTCTGGGATCGCCTTTGTGGCACCGAGGCCCCCAGCTATCCGGGTCTGAACTGGCCGGCCACCCCTGGGACGGATCCCTCGCCTTGATGGGCGGGGGATGTCTGGAGCCTTACTCTCGGCACGGTCTTGGCCAAGCGGACCTCAACCACGCTGTTCAAGTTCAGTCGCGCAGGTGACGGGTCCAAGAGGCTGGCGAAAAGTGGTGACCTTCCGCTTCGGCGATCACGGTGACTGCGGCCGCATCAGCGGCCGCATCGACCATGGCCTTGAGAGCCGGGTCGGCATTGACCTTGAGCAGAAAGGCCTGGAGCTGGGGTTTGGACATGGGGCACATGGGTGGGGCCCCCCAGTCCTAACCAGGTTGGCGAACAACGGCGCAGCCAAGGAGGGGTGTAGGCTGGTGCTGGTTCAAAGATTTCTCTTCAGGGAGCTGACAACTTTCTTCGGGGCTTTCGGCGGATCAGGTTCATAGTTTCTTTTCCAGGTTCATGACAATTTACGTGGGCAACCTCTCCTTTGACGCCGAGGAGCAGGACGTCCAGCAGCTCTTCGGTGAGTACGGCAAAGTCAACAAATGCAGCCTTCCCCTTGACCGTGAAACCGGTCGCAAGCGGGGTTTTGCATTTGTCGAAATGGCCAGCGAAGCTGAAGAAGCCAAGGCCATCGCCGATTTGCAGAACGTCGAATGGATGGGTCGCGCCATCCGCGTCAATAAGGCTGAGCCCCGTCCCGAGCGGGGTGGCGGCGGTGGCTACGGCGGCGGTGGCGGCGGTGGTTATGGCGGCGGTGGCGGCGGTGGCGGTGGCGGCAATCGGAACCGCTGGTGATCAATTGGAGGGCTCAGTCGCTTACTAACCCTCCTTTGGCTATTTTTTAGGTTTAAATATTTAGCCTTTACCCATGCATGGATAAAGGCTAAACAATTCCGATTCAACCGCCTCCGACCTTGCCGTCGGGACGGTTTTTATGTTTTTGGAACTTCTTGCCCGATTGTGCCCTTTACCGGCAGCCCAAGCGAAAATGGGCAGATGGCCGCTTGAAACGGGAGCGTCATGCAAAAAAAATCTTTACATTAAATCAATAAGCAGTTGCCAAGATCCAGGCGAAACCCAGAGATAAAAAGCAGAATTGCCCAACCCAACCAGTCTTGGGCCAAAGTCGTTACATGAACGCGCAAACAGTGAACGGCCCCTACCGCGTCCGCGAAGCGGTACGCCATGAAAAGATGGTTCCGGAGGACGTTTCGGCCTTCCACTTCAACAGCAGTGTCGCCGCCCACAGCTATGCCCGCCAACTGGCATCAGAACAGAGGCGACCGGTGGTGATCGAGAAACTGGCCCCCAGTGGCTGCTGGTTGCAGCTGACAACCTTGGGCTGAGTAAGTTTCATCAACCGAACCCAACCAAACCAAATCCGACCCACGTCAGGACAGGGGCAAGTCAGGTCAGGCTTAGTCCATCTCAGCTACTTGTTTTTGTTGTTCGCATTCGCGGCGGAACAACCAGAACAGATATTCAGGAGACTTGTAACGTCTCGGTAAACTGTGGTGCAAAATCGCTAGCCGATCCCAGCAGACGGTGCGTTCAATTTGTTTCTGCGTACAGCCTTCACGTAGTAGCAGCCTCAAGGCCTTGCAATACATCGGATATTTGGCTTCGAGTTCACCGATCGTCAGAACCGGCGCCGAATCATTGGTCATAGGGGGCTTGCGGGGAGGGTAGGCACGTGGCGTAACCGTGCAGGCGAAGGTCTGGTCGCCGCAGGGATCTAGTCATTCGCCGTGGTGCCTCCAAGGCCACGAGGTTGGGGGGCGGATGGGATGGTCGAGATCAAGCACTCTTACCATCTCCGCAACACCACCCTAGGCCCCGCCCCCCGTTGGATTGCTAAAGAGACGCAGCAAGGCCCTCCCCATGGGTGAAGGAGACCGGCAAATGCGCCAATCGGCAGGCCCTGCGGGCCACGGCGGCGACATGACCCCGCTCGATCGGACCCTGCTGGGGACTGATCGCTCCATGGCGGCAATCGACGACGATCCGTTCACGCTGACCGCGCTGATCTTCGATGCGCAGGCGCAATTGCCAATCCATCTGGCTACTGCGGCTGAACAAATCACCGCAAACGGGACCCACGCAGAGGCCAGGGGCTGCCTGGACGGCGGCGACGCCCAGAACGAATGCAGCTACCACAGCCATCAGCGCCAACACGATCCCCAGCCGCCGGGCTCGCGGCGCGGCGCGGCTCAAGGATGGGCCTCCGGGGTGGGGGGGGGAACAGGCAGCTCGTGGGACCTGGCGCCAGGGGTGTCATCGGCACCCTCCTCGCCGAGCCCCTGCGGATGGAACCATTCCCATACCTGACGTGCCAAGGCGGGACCCAGCCCAGGAGCCAGGGCCAGGGTCTCGGGACTGGCGAGTTGGATGGCATCCACCGAATGGAAGTGGGCCAAAAGATCCTTGACCCGTTTGGGGCCAAGGCCGGGGATGTCGCCAAGGCGTGAGCGACGCATCCGCTCACCCCGCTGCTGGCGATGGAAGCTGACAGCAAAACGGTGGGCCTCATCCCTGAGGCGCCGCAACAACATCACCCCCAGCTGCTCCGGCTCACTCTCCAGGGGCTCTCTGGCGCCGGGCAGGAAAATTTCTTCGCGCTGCTTGGCCAGGGAGCACACCACAAGGTCTTCCTGCAGGTTGAGTTCGCGCAGGGCTTCCATCACAGCGGAGAGCTGACCCTTGCCGCCGTCAATCATGACCACATCCGGCCAGTCATTGAGGCCGCCCGTGTGCAATGTGGTGTTGGCGGCCCGGCGCAGGGCCAGCAGGTCCGCCCCCTCGGCCTTGGCCTGGGCCCAGCGCCGAAAACGGCGCCGCATGATCTCGGCCATCGCCATGAAGTCATCGGAGTGGCCCGAGCGAATGCTGCTGCTCTGAATCTTGTATTTGCGGTAGTGCTGTTTGGCCGGCAAGCCATCAATGAAGACCACCTGGGAGGCGACGGCGTCACTGCCCTGGATATGGCTGATGTCATAGCCCTCAATGCGGCGGGGGGGCACCGGCAGTTCCAGCAACTGGGCGAGGTCCTCGATCGCCAGCAGTTGCTGTTCGGCGCCGCGCTGGGCACGCACCAGCTCAAAACCAGCATTACGTTCAACCAGCTCCACGAGGTCCGCCTTTTGCTGGCGCTGGGGCACCGTCAACTTCACCTTGCGGCCACGCCTCTCCCCTAGCCACTCTTGGATCAGGGCCTGCTGGGGCAGGGGATATTGCAAAAGCAGCTCGGGCGGTATTTCCACAGGCTCCACCTGGCTGTAATGCTCTTCAATCACCCGCTGCAGGATGCGGCCCCGATCCGCCAACTCGCCGCTGTCAGCAGCGGCATCGGCGGTGTAACCAAGACGGCCCACCAAACGCCCGGCCCGCATCTGGAACAACTGAACAGCCGCCAGCCGGTCATCGGCGGCCAAGGCCACCACGTCATGGCTGACCGAACTATCTCCCAGGCTCATCTTTTGGTTGGCGGTGAGGGCATCAAGGCCCTGCAACTGATCACGCAGGTGGGCGGCCGATTCGAAATCAAGCCGGTCGGCACACCGCTGCATTTGTTCCTGCAACAGGGTGATTAATTCATCGTTGCGGCCCTGAAAGACCATCGCCACCTTGCGCAGGCTTTGGTGATAATTCTCAGAGGAAATCTTCTGCTGGCAAACCCCAGGGCAACGGCCGATGTCGTAGTTAAGACAGGTACGGTCGCGATAGAGGGGCTGGGGACGCTGCCGCAGGGGGAACACCCGTTTCACCAATGTAAGGGTGCGGCGTAGCAGGCCGACATCAACGTAGGGGCCGTAGAAACGATCGAGGGGACTGCGCTGACGACGGCGACGGGTAATAAAAATACGCGGGTAGGACTCACTCCAGGTGATGCAGAGATAGGGATATTTTTTATCGTCTTTAAGCAACACATTGAAGTGCGGCTGATTATTTTTGATCAGGTTCGCCTCCAAAGCCAGGGCTTCCGCCTCGCTGTCGGTGACGATGAATTCAATCTCACAGATCTGCCGCACCATCAAGCTGATGCGGGGGCTATGACCACCGGACTCCTGGAAATAGGAACGCACCCGGTTGCGCAGCACCTTGGCCTTACCAATATAAAGAATTGCGTCTTCGCTATCGCGCATTAAGTAGCAGCCCGGCTCGGCGGGAATCTCCCGCAGCCGGGCGGCCAGCCGCTCACTCTGCAGCAGCAGGGGCCGGCTGGCGGGTACAGCGATCAGAGGGCCTTCCTTCACCCCCCGTACTGCCAGCCTGTGCCCGCAAGTTCGAGGGGGCTGCCATCGCGATGCAGCACCGCACTCTTGACTTCGGCCACAAAGACGGTGTGATCCCCATGGGCCACCTGACCCACCAAGGTGCATTCCAAGCCGCCAAGGGCGTCATTGAGGATTGGCAGACCGAGGGGCCCAAGGCTGAAGGGGGCCGCATCAAAGCGGCCGCCCACGGCCTGTTGGGGCTTGAAGAACACGGCCGCCAAATCTTTCTGGTGGTCAGCCAGCACGTTGAGGGAGAAGCGGCCCGTGCGCTGGATGATGCCATTGCTGGTGGAATCCGCCCGCACCGCCATCACCACCAACGGCGGTTCGAAGGAACCC